>JAHLLD010000008.1 GCA_020444325.1 bacterium | reverse complement strand
TCGCCTTCCCTCTCGCTCTCGCCTTCCCTCTCGCTCTCGCTCTCGCCTTCCCTCTCGCTCTCGCCTTCCCTCTCGCAATCGCCTTCCCTCTCGCAATCGCCTTCCCTCTCGCTCTCGCCTTCCCTCTCGCTCTCGCTCTCGCCTTCCCTCTCGCTCTCGCCTTCCCTCTCGCAATCGCCTTCCCTCTCGCAATCGCCTTCCCTCTCGCTCTCGCCTTCCCTCTCGCTCTCGATTTCCCTCTCGCAATCGCCTTCCCTCTCGCAATCGCAATCGTATTAAAAAAAAGCCCGCTCTCTGGAAACACAGAGAGCGGGCTAAATACCCAGCTGGCGTTAAAGCCAGCGAGTGATTTCGGGAATTACCGGGTCAGCACCATCTTCTTGGCTGCTGCGTACGGTGCGCTTCCGTCAACCGGAGTGGCTTCCATGCGATACAGGTAGATACCGCTGGCGACCGTCTGACCGAGTCCGTTCGTGGCATCCCAGGTCGTGATGTAGCTGCCGGCGGACTGGAAGCCGTCGATCAGCGTGGCGACCTCGCGACCGAGCATGTCATACACGCGGACGGTGACATGGGCGTCGCTGGGGACGTTGAACGCAATGTTCGTGGTCGGGTTGAAGGGGTTGGGATAATTCTGCGTCAGCTCGAAGCTGGCAGCATTTGCGATCTCGTTGAAGCGGCGGTCGGCCGGACGAGGATCCTTGGCGAGCACGTTGACGACGCGGAGGTCACCGATACGCTCACCAACGACGCTGATTTCGTCGCTGTTGCTGAACACAATGGCTTCACGCGCATCGCGACGCATGGTCGGCTGCTGGTCATACTGCTGCATGCGGGCATAGAACTGCGCGACGCGGTTGGTCATTTCGTTGCTGACCTTGTTGACCGCGAACACCGGGGATGCAGGATTGCTCAGCTGTGCGACGATGGCGCTGTTGGCCGGCATCTGCACGTTGTCAAGCTTCGGCGTGGCAAGCACGCGGTTCATGGCGTCGAGTTCCTTGGTCGTTGCGACCTGGGAGAACACGTCCGTCATCGGATGCTTGTTGAGCTTGAATTCCGGCAGCACGGCGAAGTTTCCGCCGTTCTTCACGTACTCGCGTGCGACTGCAGCGGAGCTGCGATCAAGATCGCCGACAAAGAGAACCTTGCCATTGGCAGGGTACTCGACGGCGCCGAGGTTGCGATCGACGAACACACATTCCACACCCTGCTGGGCGTAGGAGGTGATGATCTGATTCTTCTGCTCGCTGCTGATGGCACCAGGAGTGCTGACGACCATCGGAGCAAACGGAACAACCAGCTGACGGCTGTACTCGTTGTTGATCAGGTTCTCGTCATCCGGACGCTCGATCACGACCTTGATCGTGTAGCTGCCGGAAGTAAGGGACGGGAAGTTGTAGACCTGTGTATCCATGAAGGGTGCCTGGTTCAGGAAGACACGCTTCTCCTGGTAACCGACGGTTGCCATGGTGGAGTTGTCAATCACCCAGACCTTACCGAAGGTGATCTGGTTCGGCAGATAGCTGTAATGCGCATATGCTGCGAAGTCCACGGTCACGTCCAGGCCACCGAATCCGTTGTTCGGGTAAATGGCCACGACACCGACGTCGGACTGCTGGATGAAGTTCGGGCGGATCATCTTGGTATTGAAGGTGCGGAAGTCATCCGCGAACCAGGTCATGCCACCGTCAAGCGAGAATTCCTGGACACCGAAGCCGTAGTAGCGGCTCAGGAAACCGAGGGGCTCGAAGGGACTGCCGGTCTGGTCCATACCGATGCCGGGGCCGAAGGATCCGGGATCCACGGAGGTCATGCAGGTACCGATGCGGTACGTGCCTGCGGGCAGGGACACGGGCGTGGGGAACGGATAGCTCACCCACTTGTCACCCTGCGGCGGGAAGGGCACGGGCCCCGTGCTGGCCACGATGGTATTCGAGGTGACATCCCAGACATTGATCGTCATGGCGGAGGTGGATGCAGGCGGCTCGAGTTCGACCGTGCTTCCCTGCCACACATCAACGCTGGTGATGGTCTGCGGAGCATAAATCGTGTACACGTTGACATCGCACTCGTCCGTCATCGGGAAGAGCGTGTTCTGCACCATGCCGTTGTCAAACGCAAGCGAACCTGCGGTGACGTCCAGAGGCACGACCACGTCGTTGTCCGGGCGAGTCATGAAAAGATCGCCGCGCATGAAGAGACCAAGCTCGCCATTGTGCGTACCGGTCATGCTGTTGAGGTTGAAGCTGGCGATCAGACGATACGCGTCCTCGGCAGGGATGCCGAGATCGACATCGGCGAGGTTCGTCGTGCTGTTGCCGGGATACCGGTGATCGAGGGTCAGGTTCAGGACACCAGGCGTCTGGCTGTTCTGAATGTAACCTTCGGCGGTCACAACATTGTTGAGGGGGCGATGACCCTGCACCGTGTACGGCGGGATGGTCGTGAAATCGTCGACGAGACCAAGAACGTTGAGCGTCGTGCTTCCGACGTAGTTCAGGTCAACACCACCGCGGATGTCGCGATAGTTGTCGTAACGATTGAAAATGAGTCCCCAGCGAACGAGTGTACCGTTGTCACCGAGCAGGTTGTCGGTCACTTCGAGAGTCCAGAGACCCGTTGCGGAACCGGAGGTCGGCAGCGAGCTCTCAGGGATGTACACACCACGGAAAAACGCTGTTACGTTTCCGGGGGAGTTGACTGCAACACCCGGGATCGCGGTGCCGGGATTGCTGTCGAAAATCGTGTTCTCATAATTCGCACCCGCCAGACCGTTCTGCGTCGAAAGCGTGTAGCTTCCCGTCGGTCCGGTGAGCTTGATGGTCAGATCAGCTGCGGCGGGATGATCGATGTCGACCATGACCGCGAGAGAGCTGATGTTGAACACATCAGGAATATCAATGGAACTGGAGGTTGTGCTGAAATCCACGATGGGAGCGTTCGGGTCCATTTTGTACTCGAATTCCCGGTTCAGCTGTGCCTGCGCTGTGAGGGAAAAGAGGAAGGCGAGCGCCACCAACGCTACTGATAGCCTAACAACTTTCATTGATTCCTCCAATGATGATTGATTAATGATGAATAGGAATGTTTGCGTGCTTGTATGGTTCTAGTGAATCAGAAAGAAACTACCACTTACTGCCAGCAAAGTCAAGCAGATAGACGGGATGGAGGACAGGCAGCGCGGCCGTCAGGCAGCGAAACCGTTCCCGATGAAATATATGAGATTGCGTTCCCGTGGGGCTCCATGAGCTGGTATATTCTGAGGATCGGTCACAGAATAGCACCTCTTCATAAGAATGTCAACTATGTGGACGAAAAAAGGTGTGCGCACAAATCCGGTCCCATTCCGGTGCTTGCAATTCCCTGCACGGATAGGCATCTTTAAATGATATGCTGGAAAAGCCACCTGCCATCGAACCCGTTTACTTCATTTCCGATGTCCATCTCGGCTTCGGCGATGCCGCCACGGAACGCGTCAAACTGGAACGCCTGCTTGCCCTGCTCTCCAGCATCCGCGACAGTGGCGGCACACTCTATATCGTGGGTGATCTGTTCGATTTCTGGTATGAATACCGGGCTGTGGTACCGCGCGGGTATCACCGTCTCTATGCGATGCTGGAGGACCTGCCCCGCGCGGGGGTCCCCGTCACCTACCTGGCCGGCAATCACGATTTTGCGATCGGGAAGTTTTTTTCCGAGGATCTCGGACTGACCGTGCTGCACGACGACGTGCAGTTCCGCGTGGGCGATACACAGTTTTATGTCTATCATGGTGATGGACTCGCCCCGAAAGACGGCGGCTACCGGGCGCTGAAACGCGTCCTCCGCTCTCCGCTCTCGCAGTGGGGGTTTCGCTGGCTGCATCCCGATCTTGGCTTCGGTATTGCGCGGAAGTTCTCACATACCAGCCGCGGGTATACCAGCGGTAAGGATTACGGCGCGATGGACGGCATGCGCATGGAGGCAGAACGCCGGCTGCGCAATGGAACCGACATCGTGGTGATGGGACATCGGCATAATCCGATGCGTGAGCAACTCGGGGGTGGACTCTACATAAACCTCGGCGACTGGATCCGGCACTACACATACGCCGTGTTTCGCGACGGGGAAATCAGTCTGTATACAATGATCAATGGCTTTGAGGAGCAGTTCACGGAATGACCATCACGCCTCGCAAATTCTGGTCTGTCGCAGTTCCCGTCCTCGTCATCGTCGTCGGTGGGTGGATCTTCCTTTCCAATCTCACGGAGGGACTCCCTTCCCTCGCGGAACTGGAGAACCCTCGTCCCCCGTTCGCCACACGTGTGTATTCCGCGGACGGCGTCGTCATCGACCGCTTTTTCGAAGAGAACCGGTCGCGCATCACCACGCTCGACAGCGTGCCACGTGCTTTTCTCGAAGCCCTGCTTTCGACGGAAGATCGCAGATTCTACAGCCACTGGGGCGTGGACATGCGTGGGCTCTTCGCCATTCTCGCCGAACGCGTCTTCAATCTCACCCTGCACGGGCGCGGTGCCAGTACCATCACGCAGCAGCTCGCACGGCTCCTCTACCTGACACGTGAAGTCACTCTGACCAGAAAACTCCGGGAGATGCTGACCGCCGTGCAGATCGAACGCCGCTATACGAAAAATGAAATCCTCATCATGTACCTCAATGTGGCACCGTTCGGACGAGGAGCATACGGACTGCAATCCGCTGCTTCCGTGTTTTTCGGGAAGCGTCCCACGGAGCTGACGAAGGGTGAATGCGCCTTTCTCGTCGGTGCACTCGCCAATCCGACACGCTACGATCCCCGCCGCAGTCAGCAGCGCGCCATGGCCCGGCGTAACACTGTGCTGCGCAACATGATGGATGAGGGATACCTCGATGGCGGGGAATACCAGGAGATCTATCAGGACTCCATCCTCACCCGCTCACGCACCCGATCTGCTGGCATCGCACCGCATTTCGTCGAGTATGTGCGCCAGCTGCTGCGGGAAAAGGCGGAAAAATACGGCTTCGATCTTTACAGGGACGGTCTCTCTGTGTATACAACCATCGACAGCCGCATGCAGGAGGCCGCCAACCGCGCCGTGCTCGAGCATCTGCTTCCTTTCCAGGAGCAGTTCGACAGGCGATGGAGCTGGAATACACCAACACGGCGCGGCATCCTCGGTACTGCGATCCGGGTGGCGATCAAGGCCTCTTCCCAGTACAGGCAGGCAAAGACCGCGGATGAAAAGGAACGCGTAGCCATCGGACTGCGCATGGACAAGAGTTTCGTCGATTCTGTGAAACACGCCCTGACCAGTATTCAGGTGGGTTTCGTGGCCGTCGATCCGCAAACCGGCGAGATCAAGGCGATGGTCGGAAATTCTGCCATGGATTTCCGTTATGGACTCAATCATGTCACGCAGATCACCCGCCAGCCGGGTTCCACCTTCAAACCGTTCATCTATACGGTCGCTATCGACAACGGGTACAGTCCCGCCTACCAGATCTCCAACGACGCCATCGATATGGTCGACGGTTCCGGGAAACGGTGGAGACCGCGGAATTTCGGCGGCGAGGTTGGCGGCATGTATACACTGCGGTCGGGTTTGAAAAACTCGGTCAACCTGGTGGCCATCCGCACCATCCTGGAGATAGCACCCGCTGAAGAGGTGGTGCGCTATGCTCACCGCATGGGCATCGAAACACCTCTGCGTCCGGTCCCCTCCCTCGCCATCGGTACGTCGGAAGTCGTTCCCCTGCAGATCATTTCTGCCTACGGTTCGTTCGCCAACGAAGGCATTTACGCCAAACCCTTCGCCATCACGCGCATCGAAGACCGTGATGGCCGTGTCATCGAGAGCAACACCAGCGAAATCCGCGAAGTGCTCAGCAAGGAAACCGCCTTCATCATGTCGAGCATGCTGCGTTCGGTCATCCAGGGCGGTACGGGATCAGGCACCCGCCGCTGGTTCAACGGCCCCGCGGGAGGCAAGACCGGTACCACGCAGGATTATGCGGACGCCTGGTTCATCGGCTTCACTCCGAACCTCGTGGCCGGTGTGTGGACGGGCTTCGACGATCGCCGCATCACCTTTACCGGGTCCTACGGTCAGGGCAGCGTCGCCGCCGCTCCCATCTGGGGAAGGTTCATGAAGTATGTCTACACCGACAAACGCATCCCACTGAAGATCCGCGACTTCGTTCAGCCCGAAGGTGTCACGCAGGAAAAGATCTGCCTTGATTCACAGAATCTCGCGAATCCGTTCTGCCCGAACACGGTGACAGACTATGTCAATGCGAAATACTTCCCCGGTTACTGTACGATGCACACTTCGACCTCAAGCGAGCAGGAAAACTCGCGGCAGCAACCCGCGGAACGTACGATCGAATACTGATGCAGCGCTGCGCGTCCAGGGACGCAGAATGAAGGGGGGATTTGCGTGTCAGGAAAGTGGACAGTAACTTTCGTTATTCAACAATACCCATTCCACACATGCACTGGAGTTCTCTATGAGGAAATCTCTGAACATGATTCTGTTCCTCGCCCTGCTCTCTCCTTTCTTCCTGTCCGCATGCGGCGGAGGTGAAGAAGACAGCGCGGACAAGGAGGAAAAAAGCGGGCTGGAACAACTCGCCGATGCGGCTGACGATATGGCGAAAGCCGCGGAGGATATGGCAACGGGAAATTCGGAAGAACATGAACCACAACCCGCCGTCCATTTCCGCAAGCTCATCGAATATCTGCCCGAAAGCTTCCACGATCTTGAGCCCGGCGAGGCGGAAGGTGAATCCGCAACCTACGGGAACTGGACGTTCTCACAGGCGAAGCGACGCTTTACGGGACCCGAAAACTCGCGTGTTGAAGTGGAAATCTTCGATTATGCCTATATCTCCATGCTTTATGCGCCCTTCCGTATGATGTTCAAGATGAACCTGAACAGGGAAAGCACCAAGGGCTATGAGCGTGCAACAGAGATCGCAGGTTTCCCGGCAGTTGAAAAATGGAAAATCGACACGGAACGCGCGGAGGCAACCGCACTGGTGGGCGACCGCTTCATCGTTACGGTAAAATCCCAGAAAATGCCGGAAGACACTCCCCGCCAGGTTCTGGAAATGATGAATCTGCAGGATCTTGCCGATGAGCGGGGTGAAAAACCATCCGCGTAGGATGCATACTCACCACCAGAATAATGGATTGCTTAAAGCCGGTGCTCGCAAGCACCGGTTTTTTTATTCCCCATCCCGAGCAATGAGCTGATGAAGCTGCCATGCCGCAAGGTATGCTCGCGGACCGGGACGGAGAAAGATGTCAGCATCAACAGGATGCAGCCGTTTGCCCGAGACGGCGCTGAGACGGCGCCATTCCGGGAAGCGCTGCAACAGATCCCGCATGTTGAGATGCATGTCGTCGGGGTAGAGAAGCATGTCGGGATTCATCCGCAGTACTTCTTCCCTGTTCAGGACTGGGTAATTCCCGGGAGTCGCTTTCGCGGCATTTTTCGCCCCACCGAGCGCTATGATCTCGTCGAGAAAACTTCCTCCGCCGGCCGCCATGATCGGCTGCGTTCCCACGAGCATGAGAAGGGAGGGCGGCTGCGCCGTCTGCTGCGAACGAAGGGTATCGGCGACCGCATGAAGGGAATCGACGACACGACGCGCCACGCTGTCCCTGCCAGTGATGCCGCCGATATCGCGCACACTCTTGCAGATCCCATCCAGTGTGCGGGGGTTTGAGACAAATAACTGCAGTCCCACACGGTTGAGCTGTTCGAACACGGCATGCGTGTTTCCCTCGACGGATATCAGCACGAGATCCGGATCGAGCGCCAGGATGCGCTCGACATCAGGGTGCAGCAGATCACCGACTTCCGGCAGGTCGTCGGCGCGAGGAGGATAATTGCAGAGTGATGTCACGCCCACCAGCAGGCTGTCGGCTCCGACAGCGAACACCGTCTCCGTCAGGCTCGGGGCCAGGGAGACAATGCGCTTCGGCACGGACGCGAACCGGACGCTGCGGCCGAGATCGTCGGTCATCACCCTTCCGTCCTGCCGCTGTGTATGCGAGGACCGGTCGCAGCCCTGCGCTCCAACAAGAAGCAGGAATACGACCGGCCAGTACCTGTAGATGAAATAACGCAAGAAAGCTACTTCCCGATTCCGAAGATGGCCTTCACGACATGTGTGGCCATCGAGGGATTCTCCTTGAGCCTGCGGGTGGAATAAGCATACCACTGGTCACCGAACGGCACGTACACGCGCAGACGGTGTCCCATGCCGACGATCTCGTCGCGACGCTTCGACCGCACGCCGAGCAGCATCTGGAATTCATAGTCCTCGCGCTTCATTTCGTGGTTGCGCACGTAGTCGAGGCCATGCTCGAGAAGGACGTCATCGTGCGTGGCTATGCCGACATACACGCCGCCGCCCAGCCCCATTTCGTTGAGTTTCTTGAAGTTTTCCTGAATTTCTGCCCGGCCCTTGAAGGCGATCTCTTCGGGCTCGACATAGATGCCCTTGCAGAGACGGATGTTCGTATCACCGTCTTCCATGAGCATGCGAAGGTCGGCCTCGGTGCGGCGCAGATACGCCTGCAGCACGACGCCGACGCGATGACCGTAGTCACGCCGAAGCTTCATATACATCTCGAGCGTGGAATCTGTAAACGGATGGTCCTCCATGTCGAGGCGGACAAAATTGTCGTACTGCACTGCGAGATCGAGCAGGAAGCGGGCGTTCTCCTCGAAAAACGCGGTGTCGATGCTCAGACCGATCTGCGTCGGCTTGATGGAAAGGTTTGCGTCGAGCTTGTGTTCGTTGATGGCGCGCAGCACTCCGGCGCACTGCTCGCGCATGGCGAGTGCTTCATCCTTGCTGTTGACACTCTCCCCGAGAACATCCATCGTTGCCATGATGCCCTGTGCGTTGAGTTCCTTGACGACGCGGACTCCGTCAGCAAGCGTTTCGCCTGCTATATACGGTTTGGCGAAGTACCCGACGACGGGTCGCGGGATAAGCGGGATGGATGCGGCAATCAGTTTTGAGAATAATGACATGGTTTGATACTCTGTGGCGTTTAAGGCGTGATATGGCGTTCGCGCTGCGAACTTCCCTCCTGGCCGTCCACAAAATTACCGCCGGTGCGCAGGAAAAACAAGCGAAACGGAGTTCCGTATCCGGCACCGCGACATCGCCCGCGTCCCCCACCATGTGGGGAATTGCCCCGGAGTCGGAACTCAGCTTGTCCCGAGAAGCTCGCGATACACGGCCATGGTTTTCTCGGCCATGCGGGTGTTGGTGTAGTGCTCGAGGACGCGCTCCCTTCCCTTTTTCCCGTATTCCTCCCGCAGCGCTGTATCGTCAAGCAGTCGCTGCATGATTTCCTGCATCGCGTCCCAGTTTTTTTCCTCGAACGTGAAGCCGGCATCACCGATGACCCGCGGAATTTCCGCATGCGTCGAACCGACCACCGGCACCTCCGACGCCATGGCCTGCACCAGCACCTGTCCGAACTGCTCTTTCCAATGCGGGACGGTATACGAAGGCAGCACGAGCATGTCCATCACGTTGATGTGCTTCGGGATTTCGCTGTGCGGGATGGAGATCACGAGACGCACGCGGTCCGCGATGCCCAGCGACTCGGCACGATCCCTCAGGTCCTGTTCCATCGCCCCCCCGCCGATGACAAGCACCGAGAAATCGCCCTTGAGTTTGGCGGCGGCCTCCACGAGATCCATCACTCCTTTCTCCGGCACGAAACGGCCGATGAATCCGATGACCGTACCTGAAAGTCCAAGCTCCGCCTTCAGTGCGGGATTCTCGCGTTTCTGAAAAAGCTCGGGATCGAGTCCGAGCAGCGGCATGACATGGATCGGAGCCTCATATCCCTTCTCACGCAGGATATCCCGCGCGTCACTGTTCCCGCAGATGGCGGCATCGCTGCGCCGAAGATTGAAACGCTCAAAAAAGCTGAAGGGGAAAGACAGTTTCTTCTCGAAATTCATCCATGTGAAGAACAGGGTTTTCGCCTTCGGGGCGAAGAACCTGCGATACAGCAGCGCCTGGAAGTAGGAAAACGCATCCGTGCCTTCTTCCACGTGCAGGATGTCGGGCTTGAATCCTCTCATCCCGAGGGAGAACGAACGGTAGACATGCGCCGCCTCCTTGCCGCTGAACAGCACGGGGAGTCCACGCACATCGAGTTCATCGTCAGGGTGATCCGCCTGTTTGATGGTGAAAAGGTAATCCTTCCACACGGTCGGCACGATGATGCGCAGATTGACATCATAGAGCCGTGCAAGTTCGCGCCACTTTTCCCGGCCGACACGGGTGATATAGGTATGACTGATGACGAGGATATTCACACAAACTCGCTGGATGCTGTTACTGATGCGCGGCGATGGCTTTTTCGTACACATCCACCGTCCTGCGCGCGATTTCCGGCCAGGCGAACACCTGCTCCACTCTGCTGCGGGCGCCCTCGCCAAGTCGTTGGCGCAGCGCATCGTCCTGCAGCAGGCGCACGAACTGTTCGGCCAGCTGTTCGGGACTTCGGGGATCGACGAGAATACCGCTCTCACCGTCTTCGATGATTTCCGGTATCCCGCCAACACGCGTACCCACCAGTGGCAGTCCGCTGGCCATTGCTTCGAGTCCCGAAATACTCGTCGCCTCCATCAGTGACGGCAGCGCAGCGATGGTCGACAGCGCATAGAACTTTGGCATCGCGGTATTCGGCACGTTGCCGGTAAAAAACACGTCGCGAAGTTCGCCGCTCTCGCGCAGCAGGTCCTCGAAACGCTTGCGTTCTTCCGGGAAGCCGCCTCCGACGATGAGGAACTGCACATCGCTGTGCTGTGCCCGCACCAGGGGAATGGCGCGAATGAAATATTCCACCCCGTTCTTGGGTTCAAGTCGTCGGGGACAGATGATGACGGGACGACCGGGATCGAGTCCGTAATCCTTGTCAATCACGCCGAAGCTGTTTCCGGGACGAAACTTGGCCGCGTCGACGCCATTCGGGATATAAAAATTCCGTGCGGGCGCGATGCCGGTAGCGGTGGATTTCTCATACAATTCGCGACTGGGGCTGATTATGGCATCAGCATGTCCGAGAAAAAGATGAATCTTGCGGCGTCCCCCGCTGGTCTCAAACATCTCGAGATAATTGGAAGTGTGATTGGTCCACACCAGTGGAATGTCGCGCCGCAGCGTCCACGTGGTCCAGCAATTCGGCGTCAGATCATGCCAGTGCAGCACGTCGAAGCGATGCATGGCATGCAGCTGGCGAATGTACTCGCGCACACGACGGATATACACCAGGTGTTTGATGCGCGGCGTACTGCGATCAATGAAAAGATTGTGGACGGTAAAGCCCTCCATCTCTTCGATGTTGTTTTCGCCTGCACCATACACAGGATGCACCAGGTGCAGGGTGTGTCCATTCATGACATGGGCACGCGCGAGCTCCAGTGCGTGGGTGGCCATGCCGCCGATATTCGGGAGGAAGTCAGATGTCAGTAGCAGTATGTTCATGTTTCGAGCACTCTGGTCATGTCTTGAGCACCTTGGTCAGGACGCCGTTCCCGTCAGCGCATTCACGTCATCAATGACGCGGCGCAGACGGTGTATCGCCTGATGCTCCGCGGTCGCGCGCGCATATCCCGCACGGGCGATGGCCAGGCGTTCGTCCTCATGTTCCAGGTAATAGGTGATTTTTTCCTTCAGTTCATCCACGGTCTCGAAGCAGGCGATTTCCTTACCCTCGGTGTAGAGATCTTCCGCCTGCTCCCGTGATCGTTGCGTGAGCAGGAAACCTCCATACCCGGGTATTTCAAGAGTGCGAACGTTGTGCGAATCCTTGTTCTGTTCACGCAGGAAATTGAGGTGAATCTTTGAAACAGCAAACAGCTTCGAGATTTCTTCGCCATAAACGGCATTCCCTTTCCAGCGTTGGCGCAGCGCGTTCGCTTCACTCACATGCTCCCACATATTACCCCAGACCGAAAGATCGAATTCCGTGATTTTCTCCAGCCACCATTCCCGCATGGGCTCCCATGTCCCGGCGAACACTACATCCGTCGCGTACTTTGCCCTGTCTCCTTCCGAGATGGAATCCGGTCGCTGCAACATGGCGGGATCGTAACAGAAAGGGAGGTACTCAACGCGCCGGGCGCCGGCATCACGCAGCGGCTGTATCAGGGATTTTGCGTAGATGTAGTAGATATCGAACAGCGGGATGCTGGCGATGCTGTCTCGCGTGGCATTCCTGTTTTCGACATTGAAGGGACCATCGGGATACCACTGCAGGAGCACCGGATTGAAACGCTCTTTCACCTCGCGAATCGCTGAGGCATAGATTGTTTCCCCCTTGAGAAAAAACACAACGTCGGGACGAAAATCCTCAACGGCCTTCACGAAAGCAGCATTCATTTTACGGCGGTTGATGCGTCTCGTTGCGGCAGAAAGCACCGGCACGGAAGCACCGGCGGAAAAGTAGGCCTTGCGGAAATCGAAGACCTGTACCTCACAGCCGAGTTCTTCGAGATACCCTTTGTAGGACCACCCTCCTGTTCCGTACCAGTATTCGCAGACGAGGAGAAGTTTCATTGTTGCTCCGGGCTTTGCCCGCCCTTCATCACGGTTCTGATATACTGTGCATGCTCGCGCAGCTGCCGCCATTCAAACAGCAATTCGAGCAGAACAAAAATACCAATGAGATAGAGGGCTTCCAAAAGGAACTGCGGGATGGCACCCAGTCCGAGCTGCGCAGGTGGGAGGGAAAAGAACATTGCCGTGGCGATGCCGGCGAAGATAACCGGGTACACGAACACATGCATCCACCGTACAGACACTTCCCTTCGGACGATAAACAGCGCCCCCGCCACTCCGATGAAGTAATTCAGGACAATGGCCACCGCGGCGCCGCTGATACCCATCCACATAACGAAGCCGTACATGGCGGGAATGAACACCACCAGCTGCACCACCCGCACACGCACAATGGCTTCGGGCTTGCCCTTCGCATACAGCAGCTGTTTCATGTTCTCAAACATCGGTGAAAGAAGTGCCCCGGCGGCAAGGATGCGGAGTACGGGAACGGCGTCCATCCACTGCTCTCCGATGATACGAATGAACGAGGCCGGAAGGACGCCGAATACGAGCACAAATGGCATCAGCACGCGTACGAGAAAATACAGTACCATGCTGAATGCACGGGACAGGCGCGCGGCATCATACTGCACCTTCGCGTATGTGGGCAAGGCAACGGTGACCACGGCGGGTGCAACAGTCTGCGGTGCCATTTCCCAGTATTTCAAAGCGCGCCCATAGCTCCCCTGCAAATCGGTACCCAGAAGCTGCTGCGTCACCAGCGTACCGTATCGAACGAAGATCACTTCCATACCGCGTGAAAATATCAGCTTCCAGCCCATGGACATGAACCAGCGCGCCGTTCGTGGATTGAGTTTCAACCCGACGGGATATCTACTTACGATGCTCATCCCGATAAAGGAGACGACGAAGGTCGAGCTGTATCCGAGTACCATGCCCCAGGCACCCATGCCGTTGACGACGAGGAAATAGGATACCAGGGGAAAGGCGAGTACGGACAGCAGATTGATCCGCGCGATTTTCTTGTACTCGAGCTGCTTTTCGAGATAGGAGGAGAACAGGATGGTGAAGAGGTTAAGCGTGCTGAACGCGGCAAGGACAAGGAAGGCCTCGATCATGATTCCGGCGGTACCCGCCAGATGAAGGATCCACGCCGTGATCATGGTTGCCACGATCATGACAGCGGAAAGGATCAACGTTAACGCGAAGGCAGTGGTATAAAGGTCCTCCCGCTCTTCATCCGCCTGGATGACGGAGATGTTGAAGGAAACGGCGGCGAGGATGAACAGCGTATCGACCAATGCGAGTCCGAACATGTAGATGCCGTTCTCATCAGGCATAAGTACACGGTCACGAAGGATTCCGAAAACGAAACCCACGCCCATGGCGATGTAATTGAGACCGCTAGTCCAGAGCGTGCTGACGATCGCCTTGCGTCCGATGCTCACGCTGCGGACTCCCTGTCCCCAAGAATCTCCCGGTAAACCTCGATCACATTTTCAGCATACCTGTCCCAGGTAAACTGCTGAATATACTCCGCAGCGGCAAGGCCCATCTGCGCGGCATCCTCCCTGTTGTCGTACATCCACTGGAGTTTTTCCATAATCGCTTCCACACTGCGAATGGGGATGACAAATCCGCCTTTCCCGTCACGCACGACACTGCCGGTGTTTTCCGAGACGATAAGCGGCAGCCCGCAGGCTGCGGCCTCGTACGTGACCAGCGCGGAACCCTCCTGGAGCGAAGGCAGAATGAACACTGAAGCCTGTGCATACTCGTCCTTCAGCATCTCATGCCTGACATGACCACGAAGGGTGATGCGCTCCGCGTGCTTACGCAGGAGCGGCTGCATCCCTTCTTCCACTTTCCCGATGAACACGAGTTCCGCATCGGGTAAGGCCAGCCGTTCCCAGGCTTCGAGCAGATAATGGACGCCTTTCTGTATGCCAATGTTCCCAACAAAAAGGACACGGAAAATGTCGTCCTTCTTTTCCCCCTGCGAAAACGCGGATGGATTGAAGCCGTATGGGATCATACGCAGCTTCTCCTCCGAAATCCCGTTTTCGATGAAGGTGCGGTACACGAAGCGGGATGGGATAATCACGCGGTCAGCTTCCTCGATTTCCCGCAGCCCCTTTTCAATGATCTGTGGATGGGCACATTCGGTGCGAATTCCCTGGCGGGCGAATTCCTCCTGCAGTATCCCGCTCTGAAAACGCGGATGCGTCGATCCTCGTTCGATGACGACACCTGCACCGTGTTTTCGCGCAAAGGGAATGGATGCGAGCGCATAATTTCCCCAGGCATGAAAAATATCACAGGGGGGAATATACCTTCGGGCGAGTGCGTCAAAGAGGTTGTCTTTCACCCAGGAGTAATACCCTGCGCGCCGGAGTGAAGGGATTTTACGCACCAGCTCACCGAGATATTCAGGCGCCGGAATCGCATGCCACCGCCGCGCTGCGAAGCGCTTGTTCACATACCAGCTCTTGGTGGTAATGATGCGCGCAAGATGCCCACGCTTATCAAGTTGCTCGGCGAGCTCGATCGCGTGAAAGCGCCCGCCAACGGATATGACGACATTCACGCTGCTTATTTATCTCCACTGTCCTTTCCGGCGGTCGCGGCTTTTCCTGCCTGCATCCGCTTACGGATGTACATGACCAGGTAAAACAGCAGCACGATCGCCAGCAGATAATTGGTTACTGTGGTGACGATGAGACCTGCTTCATAGGTCTCCGGTTCGAAATGCATCTCTACGCGGTGTTCACCAGCGGGAACAACAACAGCACGCAAGGCATAGTCTGTCCGGAGGATGTCAACGGGTTTCCCGTCGATTGTCGCCGTCCAGCCGCTGGGATAATACACTTCGCTGATTTTCAGAATCGCGGTCTCCGGTGTGCTCACATCATACGCGAAACCGTTGATGCCGAAATCTACCATTTTTACGCTCGCTGACGCCAGCACGCTGTCGGGTACCTCCTTGAATCCCGCAGGAGGTTCTTCACTCAGGTATGCAACCTTGTCCGGCATGTACCCGGGGAGCGTCGACACTTTCTCGAGCATTTTCGCGTCATCCGGAATCACTTCATAGCGGCCGACGAAGAACGCGCGGTCGAGATCGAAGAGATTCTGATACACCGTTTCCTGCTGGCCGGTGAAGACCGGTTTCAGCCAGCGCGACCGCGGCTGCCATTCCTGCCCATTCGGAACGATGAGGTACTTGGTGTTGAGCATACTGAGCATGGCCCAGTTCACCGCATCAAGATGCTGTCCGTTCTGGAAGGTAAACTCATTGTACATCGTGTTGCGGATATCGTCATACAGCTTGAGCTTGGCGGGGTGATACCCGGCCACGCTCTGGATGCCGAAGCCCACGTACCAGTTATTGTCGTTGTGGTTCCTCGCTGGGAGAATACGGAACACCGTGGTATCCTGCTGGAGGAAATCCACTACATCGGTTCTGGCGAGCGACTGCTCCTGCTGCCGCAGCGGCACCATGTTCATGGGCTTGTAATCAACGATCCACCAGTCGATGATCAGCAGCAGCAGCAACGCCGCCTGCAATCCCATCAGGGCCATCTTTCCCCGTACAAACGCATAGAGTGCACCGGCAGCCAGCGCCATGAAAAGCAGCGCGAGCAGCGCATCGTTCAACGCCATGCTAAAAATGTTGTCTCTTGTCAGTCCCTGGGCTTCAGGATTGAGCTGGGAAAGCTGTCCGGCCTGTGCTGCCTGTTCGACCTGCTGCAGGGCAGAATACATCTGTGGATGGTTCTGCTGCATACCTTCGGCAATCATGGTTTCAAAGCCGCCTTCCGATGCCATGAGAAGCAGCACCAGCGCTCCGGCCACGGCAACCGGTACCCAGATGACCTTTGTAAGCCGCTTCGTCTGCGCCGCCCCCTCGTCTCCTTTTCTGCGTTCTCGTACGATACGAACAATCTCGGTGAGTCCCACTCCCGCGAGCATGCTCATGCACAATCCTTCGAGGAAGAGAATCATCGAAGGGATGCGGAAGCTGTTGAAAAACGGAAGGTTATTAAACAGCAGATCGTAGATCAGACCGAAATTCCTGCCGAAGGAAACGAGAAGTGCGAACACACCGAGTGCGATCCAGAGATGGACGAAACGGTCTTTCGGACGAAGGAGGATACCGAGCAGCGCGAAGAAACTGATCACGACGCCGAGATAAATCGGCGACTCGGTAAACGGCATGCTTCCCCAGTAGGTCGGTGTCCCGAAGCCGACGAAGGAAGGAACGAAAAAGGTGAGGACTTCAAGCGGCGAGAACGACCATTTGGTTGCGTAGTCGTAATCGAGTCCGCCACCCGGCGCCCCGTGCCCGGAGCCGCCCGAGCCCGCGCCGCGAATGGAGAAATCCTTGTACTCCCATGTCGCGAAATACGGGCCCGAAAGCATGAGAAACGCGAATGCTGCCGCCCCGAGTGTGATGACGGAAACCAGTGCGACATCCTTGAATTTCGCGCCCGCATACCATTTGTACATGACATAGAAAGCCACAGCCATCAAACTGTAGACCACCATCTGCACATGGCCCGAGTTGAAGGTGAAATGCAGCGTGACGATCAGGAGCGCCACTCGCAGTATACTTCGTTTCTCAAACAGCATATCCACGAGCAGAAGAATGGCCGGCAGCCAGGCGAACACGGTGATTTTCGTGTTATGCCCCGCCATGACCCAGTTCAGGGAATAGAGCGTGAAGACGACCGATACCGCGGCGAGAAAAGCCACCCAGGGTTCGAATTTCCTTCGCACGCCGAGCATGTAGGTGAACAGGCCGAGCAGGAAAAAATTGAACAGATCCCAGAACATGGATGGCAGTGGCAGTATATTCACGATACTCTGTACCCAGCCGTATGCCTGCAGAATCAGCATCGGCTTGAGGGGATCCAGGAAGGTATGCAGATACATACCGTGTCCGGGAGAAGAAGAACCCCAGGTCGGCATGCCGGCGAACACGTAGGGATTCCAGAACGCGTTGATCCCGTTCTCCTTCGCTTTTTCGAGATACCCCTGTTCCTGTACGATGCTCGCAATATTATCGGGCACGGCGAACACCTTGCCCTCAAAAAATGCTTCATGGAAAAAGATGATTAGCAGCAGGGCTATCATTCCAAGGAAAACGGCATGCGCGTGCTTTTCGAGAAAACCGGGCTGCGCGAGAGAGGGTCCCTGCGGCGCCGATTTGCGTGTCGATTTCCTGCCCGATGAGCGTGCTTTGGCCATGATACTGCAACTCTGATCTGTGAATGCGGATGAAAGCAAAAAAATAGGCATCCCGCGATGAAGAAACAATCGGCCGGATGCCAGAATCCATATCCGCGAAGCGCAGAAACGGGTACACCCACGATGGAGTACCTGCTAACGAAATGCCCCTCCCGTGTAAGCACGGAAGGGGCATGAATGACGAGCGGTTCGGAATATCAGGCGACGCGTTTCTGGCCACCCTTCTGATTCGGATTCCGTGCTGCACGCACGACGACCTCGACCTTGTCCAGATCAACACTCACTTCTGCGTTGCAGTACGGACAGTACTTGGCCGTCTGTATATCAAAACTGATGGTGTTTTGGCACATGGGGCACTCGGTAATCACCATTCCGATAACCTTGCCGGTCTGTTTGACTTTCACCGGTTTGGCTGCTGTTTTGTCTGTTGCTTTCATTATTCACCGTTTCTTTGAACAGTTTGCCACTATCCCTTGAAATTACGAATTTTTTGTTTCTGATTCAATGGATTTCTTCGTGGGTTTCGATTTTCGGCGTGTTTTTGGCAATGCGATTTCCAGCACTTCGCTCATTTCCTCTACAAGATGGAAGGTTATCTCCTTGCGCACACTCTCGGGAATTTCCTTTAAATCGTCCTCATTCCGCTTCGGGAGCAGCACGGTTTTCAGGCCCGCGCGATGCGCCGCAAGCACTTTCTCCTTCAAACCGCCGATGGGAAGCACCTGTCCGCGGAGCGTAATTTCACCAGTCATACCGAGATCATTTCTCACGACACGGTCGGTCAGCAGACTGGTCAGGGCGGCAAGCATGGTCACACCGGCGGAAGGACCATCTTTCGGGACGGCACCGGCCGGTACATGGACGTGGATGTCCATGGTTTCACGGAAATTTTCAGGAACGCCGAGGGATTTGGCATTGGCCGCGATGTAGCTGAGCGCGGCCTGTACGCTTTCTTTCATGACATCACGCACCTGGCCGGTGATAATCAGCCTGCCTTTTCCCTTCATTCGCGTCGCTTCGATGAAGAGGATGTCCCCACCGACCGGCGTCCACGCGAGTCCCGTGGCAATCCCGGGCACACAGATGCGTTCGGCCACTTCAGGGAAGAATTTCCGCGATGTGATATAGGTCGGCAGATCCGTTTCACTGATCGTCGCCTTTTTCACGGTGCCTTCGGCGATACGCCGGGCCACGCCGCGACAGATATCAGCCAGTTTGCGCTCCAGGTTGCGCACTCCTGCTTCCCGGGTGTATCGGTCAATGATGTCGCGGATGACATCGTCGCTGAGTCCCACCTGCTTCTCGGTCAGTCCATGCTCCTCGAGCTGTTTAGGAAGCAGATGCCTCCGTGCAATGTGCAGCTTCTCATCAATGATATAGCTGGGAATCTCGATGATTTCCATCCGGTCGCGCAGCGCGGGCTGTATGGTGTCGAGTGTATTCGCCGTCGCGATGAAGAGCACATTCGACAGATCGAAGGGAACCTCGAGGTAATGGTCGCTGAAATTGACGTTCTGTTCGGGATCGAGCACTTCGAGCAGCGCTGATGTGGGATCGCCGCGGAAGTCCATCCCCACCTTGTCGATTTCATCGAGCACCATGACCGGGTTACTGCTGCCGGCTTTCTTGATGCTCTGGATGACACGTCCGGGAAGCGCCCCGATGTAGGTACGCCGGTGTCCGCGAATCTCCGCTTCATCACGAACTCCGCCCAGTGAAAAACGCACGTATTTGCGTCCCATGGCCTCGGCAATGGAGCGTCCGAGTGAGGTCTTTCCCACGCCCGGGGGGCCCACGAAGCAGAGGATGGGACCGCGCATGTCGTTCTTCAGTTTGCGTACTGCGAGGTATTCAAGGACGCGGTTCTTGACCTTCTCGAGTCCATAATGGTCATGATCCAGCTGCTCTTTTACGAGGGCGATATCGAGGTTGTCTTCAGTATGCACCGCCCAGGGCATCTCGAGCAGCCAGTCGAGATAGTTGCGCGTCACGCCATACTCGGCGGCCGCAGGACTCATGACACTGAGACGACTCAGCTCTTTCTCGGCGACTTTACGCACTTCATCCGGCATGTCGAGGTCTTCGAGTTTATTGCGCATTTCGTCGACTTCGAGCTGATCCTTTTCCTCACCGAGCTCCTTCTTGATGGCGCGCAGCTGTTCACGGAGGAAATACTCCCGCTGCGCCTTGTTGATGGAATCCTGCACATCGGCCTGGATTTTCCTGCTCAGTTCCTGACGCTGAATCACCTTGCCGAGCGCGGAGGCGAGCTTCCCGAGAAATTCGCGCATATCCATGGTTTCGAGCATTTCCTGCTTTTCGGGAACAGGAATGTTCATCATCGCGGCCACCAGGAACGCGAACGTCGCCATGTCCTGCGTGTTGAGAATCAGGTTCAGCTGTTCGGGATTGACGTCGGGGAGAAGCTTCTCAAGGGACTTGAGCTGCTTGCGAATATTGGCCACCAGCGCGGTGAATTCCATGTCCTCATGCGGGACCTCTTCTTCCTGAAGACGATCGATTTCCGCCTGCAGGTACGGCTCCTCCGCGACGAGCTGCGAGAACCGCGCCCTGCTCGTGCCCTGTACCACCACGCTTTTACTGCCGTCGGGCATGGTATGAATCTTGACCACGCGCACCACAGTACCGACATCGTAAAGGTCATCGTTGCCGGGCACATCGATGGACGAATCCTTCTGCGTCAGCACCATAACGGAGTTCTGCGCCTGGTACGCTTCTTCGATCAGCCGCACTGAACTGGGCCTGCCAACATAAAGCGGCATAATCTGTCCCGGAAAAAACACGATGTTACGCAGGGGCAGTACCGGGATCACTTCCTTTCCCGTTTCCACCGGTTGTTCAGCCGATGTCCGGGATGAAGACTGCTGATGTTCACTGGTCATAGGTTACTCTCCTGTGTGTCCCGGACTCCCCAGCACCGGGAATTCTTGATTGCGTATTGGTCAAATGGGACAAGAACTGTGCCATGCAGCTATTCTGCCTGATCATTCAGGATAACCTGTCCATTTGACAGCCCGAATTGGCGCCTACCTGCCATACTGTCGCACCTCTCTGACAGCAGGCACTGCCGGAGGTACGACAATCCTCAAATCGACATACATTATCCGCATTTCGCATGAAAGAGCGTATTTTTTTATGCATTTTCTGCATATTTTGTATTGAAATCAAGAATTTCGTGAGAAAACCGGAGTCCTTGCACCGCGCATCATGGTACTGAAGGCTGCAATGATACAGGCGTATGTTTACCGGCGCAGCAGTGCCGGTGAGCTGGAGTATCTGCTGCTCAAGCGTGCATCGGACGAACGGTTGTATCCCGGGATGTGGCAGATGGTTACCGGAAGGATCGAACATGGCGAAACGGCCCTGCAGACCGCACGCCGCGAGATCGAGGAAGAAACCGGTTGTGCCTTCCCTCTCCTGACGGTTGTACCCTATGTCGCTTCCTTTTATTTTGCTCCTGACGATTCCATTCATCATGTGCCCGTTTTCGCCGCCGAAGCAGAGGTAAGCGACCACGTGCGGCTGTCTGCCGAGCACGAGGAGTTTGCCTGGCTCACATACGAGGAGGCATGGCGCAGACTGGTATTTCCCGGGCACCGGGAAGGCCTGCGCATCCTGAGAGATTACATCCTGCTGGACGCGCGTGCCCGCGAAGATTTCTGACGGTACATTCATTTTCCGGAGAATACAGTCATGAAAAAATCCTTGCTCCCTTTCATCGTGGTCCTGTTGCCGCTGGGCCTGCTGCTGCAGTCCTGTAATTTCACGACCGCAAATATCGAACGCGCTGTCATGGCGCGATCGGTCGACGAAAACTCGGCTCCGGTCGAGGAGACATCGAGTTTCCACGCCTCTGAAGCTCTGCTCCACTGTTCGGTGAAAATGGCAAATTCTCCCACCGGCACGCGTGTCAAAGCCATCTGGTATTATACCCCAGAAGGGGAAGACCGCCAGGTGATTGACTCCACCGAAATCACCCTCGAAAGCAGTGCATGGATTGACTTCACCCTTGAGTTGAGCCAGAACAGTCTGCCTTACGGTTCTTACGTGGTGGACCTCTACGTCGATGGCGAATTCAGGAAAGACGTGCCCTTCAATGTCGAACCGATGTACCCGGAATCCGTCGTGAAAGAGGCGGTGATGTCGGCAACGGTGTCTGAAAACTTTTTCCCCACCGGCGTCACCTGGGTGTTCGATCAGGGCGTCAGCCGAATCTATGCCTGCGTATATGTCGCAGGACAGAAAGAAGGGACGGTGTTCTCCGCCAACTGGTACATCCACGACAACATGGGCGACCGCGAGCTCATCGATTCGACTGACTACGCCTACGATGAAGAAGGCTGGATCGGCTTCTCGTTGAGCTTCACCAACGGTGTCGCTGCCGGCAAGTACTCGACAGACATTCTCGTGAACGGCGATGTCGTCAATACTCTCGAGTACCGCGCGGAATAACCCTCCTGCGTGCTCTCCCTTTCGCGTCCGGCAGCTTCCGCCCGTTGCAGAGACTGGCAGGCCGCCTGGTGCAGCACAGATTTTTTCCGGTGCCGCCCTGTGATTCCACAGGGCGCACTTTTTCCCGCCCCTTATAACTCGCTGCAATGCAATGCGTTAGCACTCCGTGGTACGGAGTGCTACCTTGCGTCGCAATCCCTAAGGTTGTATGTTTGGAGATACTATTCGCGGAGCCGGCGTCGTTGTACGAACGCCATGTCTCCTGCGAAGGAGAAACTATGCTGGACCATGGAACAAACGACATAGAGCAGCTGTCTGAGCGGGAGCGCATGGTCCTGCTCTCCATCATCGAACAGCATGTGCTGACCGCGCATCCCGTCGGATCGCGCACGCTGTCGAAGAGCGGGGAGTTGAACCTGAGCCCGGCCTCCATCCGCAATGTGATGTCCGATCTCGAGGAGCGTGGGCTGATCAACCACCCGCATACATCCGCGGGACGTATCCCGACGGATCTCGGATACCGGTATTACGTCAACTCCATCATGGAGGGGATTTCGCTTTCGGATGAGGAGCGTATCATCATCGAACAGCAGTTCGACGCGAATCTTCCTTCCGCGATTGAGGAACTGGTGCGGAAGAGTTCGCTCATCCTCAGCCGGATTTCCCATCAGCTTGCAATTGTCTCTGCACCGACGCTGGGACGCGGCGTGCTGCATCGCCTGGAACTCGTACAGGTAGCCAGCGACAAGATCATGGTCATCCTTTCGATACGCTCGGGTATCGTCAAATCCATCATCCTTCAGATTCAGACCGAGATCAGCCGCCGGCAGCTCGATGAAATTGCAGCCTTGCTCAATGACAGGCTGGCGGGACTCACACTCGAAGAGATACGTGAGACCTTCGCAGATCGGCTGCGCGACGCCGGGGCAGGCACTGACGGTATCATACGCGTTTTTCTCGATTCATCGGAACGCCTGTTCTCGGAGCGACTAGAGAACGACGCGGTGTGCATTGAAGGCATACAGTCGATTACGCAGCAGCCGGAATTTGGAAATCCGGACCGCATGCGAAACCTGATAGAAATCGTGGAGAATCAGAAAGTCATCGTACACGTCCTCGATTCTCTCGGTCAGGGCTCTGCCCTCACGATTCGCATCGGTCAGGAAATCAACGACGCGATGCTCAACGATTACAGTATCATCGCATCGCCCTACCGTTTCGGACAGCTCAGCGGAACACTCAGCATCATTGGTCCCAAGCGAATGAACTATCCGCGTATGATTGCGATCGTGGATTACCTGGCGAAGCTGATTTCCGTTTAAATCCCCAGTTGAAGACCATAACCCAGATTAGAATACAGAGGAAACGCCATGCCTGACAAGGAAGAACAGACGACGCAGCACACCCCCGATATCCAGGGTGTTGAGGACGCCGCTTCCGAAGACATACGGCAGAATCAGGAAGCGGAACAGGCCCATGACCTGCAGCAGTCTGCATCGGTCGAGGACGCACTGCGCACCGAAATCCAGACGCTGAAAGAACAGGTCCTGCGCAAAGTGGCCGAATTTGAAAACTACAAACGTCGCACGCGTGAAGAAAAGGATGCCCTGCTCAAATACGGCGCCGAGGGAGTGATCGCCGATCTTCTGCCCGTGATCGACGACTTCGAACGCTCCCTGGCGGCGGGACAGGAGCACCACGATTTCGAATCCTTCTTCAGCGGTGTCGAAATCATTTACGGCAAACTGATGCGCACACTGCAGAACCGCGGGCTCGCACCGATCGAAGCCGTGGGACAGCCCTTCGACGTCGATTTTCACGACGCCCTGCTGCAGGTACCGAGCGCCGATACGGAACCCGGAACCGTTCTCGATGAGGCGGAAAAGGGATATATGCTTCACGACAAGGTCATCCGGCACGCGAAAGTGACTGTTTCGCGTGAAGCGGATGAACACACGAAAGAGTAAGGAATGAAAAAAGATTATTACGAGGTGCTCGGCGTTGATCGCGGCGCCGACGACACAGCAATAAAAAGCGCCTACCGCAAGCTCGCGATGAAATATCATCCCGACCGGAACCCGGGTGACAGCGAAGCGGAAGAGCGCTTCAAGGAAGCCGCCGAAGCGTACGAGGTACTGAGCAATGCTGAGAAGCGGCAGCGCTATGATCGTTTCGGACATGACGGACTTCGTGGACAGGGTGGTGGTGGCCCCGGGTTCACGGATATCAACGATATCTTCAGTCATTTCTCGGACATTTTTGGCGGCGGTTTCGGCGGCAGTATTTTCGAGGAAGTGTTTGGTGGTGGTGGCGGTCGTTCACGCGGCAGGCGGCAGGGCGTACCAGGCTCGGATCTCAAGGTACAGCTGCATCTGACACTTGAGGAAATCGCCACCGGTGTGGAAAAAACCATCAAGGTCAAGCGGCAGGTGAGCTGTGAAACCTGCAGCGGCACCGGTGCGAAGGAAGGGACCGCACTGGAAGAATGCTCCGTCTGCCATGGCAGCGGCGAACTGCAGCAGGTATCGCGTTCCCTCTTCGGACAGTTTGTCAACATCGTTCCCTGCTCAAATTGTGGTGGCGAAGGACGCGTAGTGAAGCAGCCCTGCACTGACTGCCACGGGGACGGACGCATTCAGGGAGAAAAAACTATCAAGGTGAAAGTCCCTGCCGGCGTCAGCGAAGGAAACTATATCCCCATGCGCGGACATGGCGACGCGGGAAGAAAAGGCGGTCCCGCGGGCGACCTCGTGGTATACATCCGCGAAAAAGAACATGATGAGTTTATCCGGCAGGATGACGACGTGCTGCACAATCTCGTCATCAGTTATGCGGACGCGGTGCTGGGCACAGAAGTGGAAGTGCCGACGCTCAATGGCCGTGCGAAATTGAAAGTTGACGCCGGGACACCGGCGGGACAGATACTTCGCATGCGCGATAAGGGCATTCCGCATCTCAACAGCAGTGGACGCGGCGATCAGCTCGTCCGGGTGCATGTGTACGTGCCGCGAAAGGTCTCCGGGAGCGACAGGGAACTACTCGAGACCATGCAGCAGTCCGAGGCCTTTCGTCCCGCCGACCGGGAAGAGAAAAAAAGCTTTTTCGGACGCATTTTCGACTCACTGTCCTGAGGAAAGGACCTGTGTGTTGCTTTCATAACTCACACGCCTTTCCTATTTTGCATCTGATATGAACTGAGCGACGGACCTGCATCACATGTGGAAACGTGTCATATCCCTCGCACATCGCTTCGGATTCACGCAGAACGAAGCTGCGGTTATCGTATTTCTTTCCGTGGTCATCGTCGCGGGCAGTGTGCTCAGTGAATTGCATGCCACCGATGGGCAGCCGCAGCGCGACATACGCAGCGCATATCGGCAGGCAGACAGTGCCTACGCCAGACGCGCCCGTCTCGCGAATCATGCCGAATCAACGGCACCGGCGGAATCCGGAGATGTATTGGAAACATCGTCCACCGTCAATGCGCAGCAGACCGAAACAACGAGGTCTTCGTCCATCAACCTGAACACGGCATCGGTCGAAGAACTCATAGCGCTTCCCGGCATCGGTCCTGTTACAGCAAAGCGCATCGTCGCCTACCGCCAGTCTCACGGCGGGTTTCAGACGCTGGAAGAGGTCATGCAGGTGAAAAGCATCGGCGAGAAAAAATTTCAAGACATTCGTCAATTCATAACCGTCGAATAAAACGCAGGGCAGCCTGCATCATTTTCGGAGGCTTTCATGGCACACAAACAGCCATTTGGTATCGTTGACGCAATCCTGGTGGTAGTCATCATCGGACTCACATACGTGCTGTTCCGGGTGATCAACGATCCAGGACAGCAGCTTGCCCATCAGGAGGACATGAAATGGGAATCCCGGTCGCGCATGTCTGCTCTGCGTACCGCAGAACTCGAGTACTACGGGAAAACGAAGACCTACACGGCTGATCTCGATTCCCTCATCATGTTCGTGCAGGACAGCCTGCCGGCCGGCCGCGTCGACAGCCTGTTCACCAGCACGAGACTCTATCTCGGTCCCTTCCAGTGGGACTCCATCAAGACCGCCCCGATGAGCGGGCAGCCGTACATGCTCGCGGTGGACGATACGTCCGCTGTCCACAGGTACCGCATCGAAGATCCGGACGGCTTCGGTTACATCAGTTCCCTTACGGATCCCGATGAGCACAACCGGGCTTCCTGGGAACAGTAACCCGCGCCTCTTTCCACGGGTAACTCCATGGGTGTAACACACCATATTGGACTGGAAATAGCAGAGCGTTCTTTTCGTTTTGTTGAGATTCAGCAGCAGGATCGTCACACGACGGTCCTGCGTGCTGACACCCTCGAAACGGCCCTCGATTACGCCTCCCCTCTCCTCTTCGACATTCCTTTCGACCGCAACCGTGCACGCGCGTTCATCACCGATCTTGCGAGCGTTTACCATCGCCACACGGTTTATGCGAGCAGCATCTCTCTTGTTCTGCCTGCGACACTGCCGCTCGTCTGCACCGTCCCGCTCGACAACAGCCTGTCGGAGACGGAACGACAGCGTCAACTGCAGTGGGAATGCACCACGCTGGGGAATTTCCCTCCGGAAACGCGCATGCGTATTCTATCCCATCCCGTGCTCCGCAGTGTGCAATACGACAGCCAGCTCGTTGTCGCGCTCCCGCAGGCACTCGTTGATTTCCTGACACAAACCTGTGAGCACCTGACGCTGAACCTGACCTCCATCGATATCGATCACTTCGTAATGGAAAACGTCTTGCGCAGACTGTATCCGCACGACGCTTCGAAGCGCTACGCCGTCACCGGCCTGCATGCCGAACATTGTTCCGCTGGACGATATTCCGACGGAAGGTACCACGGCTACGGAATGGCATCCGTTACCTACAAAGAGCATTACCCCGCGCAGATCGTGCGTTTGCTCGACGGATTGCGCGGCGGCAGACAAAGTGAGGGGCTGCAGCAGCTTTACGCGTTCGGTGAGCAGGCAGAGCCCATTGTTCTTGATGCCCTGGAACAGGTACTGCGCTGCGATGTCACGCGCTGTATTCCCCTTGCGGACAGTGAGGTACCGGATGCCATCAGGCGTGGTTTCGATCAAGGCGGCGAACGAATCTATGATGCCTCTGCGTCTGCTGCCCTTCTGGGGCTGCCGTGAGAATTATTTCCGGTCAGTGGAAAGGACATGCTCTGCACGTCCCGAGCAGCGCCGCCTTCCGTCCGACAACAGACCGCGTGAAAGAATCGCTGTTCAATATTCTTGCGGGTCTGGTCGACTGGCCAGGGACAGCGGTGTGCGACCTCTACGCCGGGAGCGGCGGACTCGGTCTGGAGGCGTTGAGCCGCGGGGCCGCAGAGGCCACCTTTGTTGAGCACAGTGCCAGCAGCCTGGCGGTACTCAGGCGCAATATCTCGGCACTTGGCGCAGATCAGCAATGCCGCGTGCAGAAACGTGATGTTATCCGGTTTTGCCGAAACTCGGAGCATCGGTACCCGCTGGTCTTCGCCGATCCCCCGTACGCGGAGTTTTCCGCAGAAGAACTTATGAACGGTCTCGCTTCCGTGCTTCAACCACGCGGCATCGCGGTGCTTGAACATGGCGGACGCATCCCTCTCCCCGAGAGCGACCAGCTGAGCGTGCAGGATGAACGCGTGTACGGAAGCACCATTATCACCATCTACCAATCTCACAGCGGCGAGGCAGTATGAAAACCGCAGTATATCCGGGATCATTTGACCCAGTAACGTATGGACATATCGATGTTCTGGAGCGTGCCACCGGTATCTTCGACAAGGTCATCGTGACCGTGGCGAAGAATTCTTCAAAGACGCCGCTTTTTTCTACGGAACAACGTGTTTCCCTGCTGCAGGGCGCATTATCGCACATTCCCAACGTGGAGGTCGATACCTTCGACGGACTGATCGTCGATTATGCGCGAAAACAGGGAGCAGTTGCGCTGGTTCGCGGACTCCGGGCCGTATCCGATTTTGAATTTGAATTCCAGATGGCGCTGATGAATCGCAAACTCGAAAATGAGCTTGCCACGGTCTTTCTCATGCCTCATGAGCGCTTCACCTACCTGAATTCCTCCATCGTTCGTGAACTTGCAAGGCATCGTACAGACGTTTCGGATTTTGTCCCGGACAATGTACGTGCAGCGTTGGAGGCACAATTCGGCACGGCGCAACGCAGCCGGTAGTAAACGCATCTCATTCATATCGTGTTCTTCGAGTAGATACTTACTCACGACGCAGTACCAAGGAAATACATCATGCCAACCTATGACTATCAATGCAAGGAATGCGGGCACCGCTTCGAAGAATTTCAGTCGATGAAAGACCCCGTGCTTGAAATCTGTCCCGCCTGCAACAAACCTGCGCTGCAACGGCTGATCGGGGCCGGTGCAGGACTGTTGTTCAAGGGATCGGGATACTACCTGACGGATTACAAAAAATCCTCATCCTCCGCGGCAGCTTCGTCATCGTCGGAGGAGAGTTCAACTGCCTCGAGTTCCACGGCAGCCCCCTCTGAGAAAAACAGCAACGGCAGTGCCTCCTCGACGACATCCTCCTCAAAATCAACCTCCACGGAGAAAGGCAGCGCCTGAGCTGTCTTCTCATGCGAGATGCAGAAAAGGCCCCGTCAGGGGCCTTTGTCGTAATCGGGAGAGCAAGATCATTCCACAGCAGTTTCCGCGAGCAAGTCCTCGACGGCCTGCTGCACCGTCGTGCTGGAGAGTTCACGCATACAGACAAACGTTTGAATCGGGCAGTGATCTCCACCGTGAATCGCACATGGCTTGCAGGGAAGGTCCTCACGCTGTACGATTCGGTGCGGTACGGCATAGGGCGTGAAGCCGTATGCAGGTGAGGTCGCCCCGTAAATTTCCACTACCGGTGTTCCCATGGCCGACGCGATATGGACAGGAGCGCTGTCGTTGCTCACGAGCATTCTTGCCTGTTCGATCAGATATGCAGAGGCGAGGAAACTGAGTTTCCCGGCGAGATTCACCTGATCCCCGGGAGGCAATGTCTCTGATATTTCCCTGCACAGTGCCTCATCTCCCCTGCCGCCGATGAGCGCAATGCGATAACGGTCACGCATGGCATCGGCAAGTGAGGCAAAGCCTTCCGTCGTCCACCTTTTTGTCGCCCAGACCGATCCAGGCGCCAGAACGAGAAACGGAGCATCCTCCGGGTTGAAAAATTTCACAACCTCCTCCCTGTGCGCATCAGCAGGATACAGTGCAGGACGCAATATGGCAGGGAGGGTACAATCCATGCTGTGAAGCAGGGAGAGATTGCGATCAACTTCATGCGCACTGCGCTCGTAGGGAATGCGCTGCGTGTAAAGCGGACCGCCTGCCGAGCGGTCGAAACTGATACGCTGTTTTGCACGGGAAGCTCGCGCAAGCATGGCGCTGCGCATTGATCTATGCGGTGAAATGCAGAGATCGTAGCCCCTGCGAGATAACTGCTGCATCATACCCAGCAACCCCGGTCTCCCGGTTTTCTTGTCGTACGGCAGGATTTCACGCACGTGGGGATTATTCTCAAGCAGTGGCGCTGTTCCGGGGATACACAGCACATCGACCACATTGCCATCTGCGCAGGTGGCGACAGCCTCTATCAGGGGTGTGGTCAGAATCAGATCACCGGCGAACGCCGTCTGTATGACAAGTGCCTCAGGCATCGGACGAATCCTCAACATCGGGTGCATCCTCGGCCATGGGAGGATCCTCGACCAACACACTGTCCTCGCGCGGGTTATGTTTCCAGCGCTTGTGCTGCCAGAGCCACTGCTCGGGATGCTTTCTCACCATACGCTCAAGTGTCCGAACGTGGCGGCGCGTGAGCTCCCTGACATTGGCGTCATTGAGTCCTCGCAGATCCGACGTCGGGATTTCCTCCTGCAGTACATCGTAATTTCCATCCGCGGCGCGTACGGCGAATGACATGATCACAGGGGATCCGGTACGCAGTGCAAACGTCGCGGGTCCTTCATACGTCGCCGCGAAGTGGTCGAAATAGCGGACATACAGTGAACCGCTTGGACCGCTCTGATCCGCGAGCATCGCGACAACTTCACGATTGCGCAGCGCCCTTATAATCTCACGGACCGACAGCCCCATATCCACCACCCGGTTGCCCATCGACTCCCGCCATCGCTCTACGAGTTCATCCACGGCGGGATTATGTATCGGGTGAACGACGACTGTCACATTGAATCCCATCAGCCGGGATGCGCCGGTACAGAGCCATTCCCAGTTTCCGAAATGCCCTGACATCATGACGACACCCGATCCGCGCTTGCGTGCACGTTCGACGACGTCAAGATTGTGGACGCGCAGCACCTGCCCGAGGTTGCCTTCATGCAGTCGCGGCGTCCACATCATTTCAAAGATGGTGGTGATCAGATTGACGTAGCTCCCTTTGGCAATGCGCCGAATCTCTGCTTCCTCATGTTCAGGAAATGCACGCCGAAGCTGCAGCAGTGTAAGGCCGCGCCGCAGTGGAAGAACGTAGAACAGCGTCTTGGCCAGGGTACGCGCAAACAGTCGCACCGCACCCAGCGGCAAAAGCTGCAGGATGCGCGCGACCGATGCAAAAAGAACGTACTCGAGTGTCGATTTCACGTCGATGCGACGGCGTTCTTCCGGGAAACGTCAGTACGTTCCGGCAGAGCGTTCCCAGTCCGGATTGTTGATTTCATTGCGCTTTGTGGAATGCACGAGCTCGTAGTTATTGAAACCGCCCTTGTCGACGAAGATGAATTCAACACCGCCCTCGATGTAATCGTATCGCCATATTTCATGCGGTTTCATATCGCTTTCGCTCGACATGCGTTCGATATAATCCGGCGGACCATACACGATATAGACACGTCCGCGATCTGATCGCCAGCCTTTGCGGAATGCGGAACGGAACTGCTCGTTCGCAATGGCCACACGCTGCTGGTACTCTGAGAAAAACTCATTCTGCGGTGTGACAGGATCCGTGTCGCGAGACCGCCAGAACTTGGTCAGAAACTTCTTCTTCGGCTCCGCTCCCGTGAGCGAAGACCAGATATTTTTTTCATCTGATGTCGCCACGTATAGCCCCATGGCAAACTGCTCGTCCAGTTCGGATTCACTCATCGCCGCGAACTCGGCCGCAATCTGGTCTGCGATCTGTGTGATGGCGGCGGTGTCGATGGGTATGTCCGGGTTGAACACGTAAAACGGTTTGCTCTGAGACTCGAGGAATGTACCCGAGGTGTCGCCGTATGAGAGAATCAATGTATAGACACCGGAAGGGAGGGTACTGAGATTCAGTGAGCCCACTTCGACGCGTGAAGCATGCTTCCCCTGTCGCTCACGGGCTTTGCTCACCATGGTCTTCCCGTAAGAAGAAACAATCTCGCTTTTCACCAGAAAATCGTCGTGCTTCACGTTATAGAGTTCCGCGTAATACATAACATTCGGCATCGGCTTCCCGTAGAGCAGAGTAGGATTCGGGATGACCTCAAGGGTATTTTTGTAAAAGATGTTGGCAGGATCGTTCTCGGCTTTCTGAATGGACGAGGCAAGCTCGATATCGCTGAATTTCAGATTCTTACTGCCAAACTGGCGAACTTCGTAGCGCACCTCAACACTGTCGCTTTCCAGCGGTTGGGCCTCATCGCGTGTGATTACAGTGATGCGGTAACGGCCCGGCTCAAGCAGATAGTTGACGCGACCGATCAATGTTTTTTCTTTCAGTCCCGTAGTGTCATTCAGGCTGATGGGGACACGCCAGTTTTTCAGTACGGGATCCTCCTCCTTGTCCTCCCGTCGAATGATGGTATGCACAACCGCCGAACCGTTGTAAACATTATTTCGCAACGTATACTGGATCGCGCTGCGGGGAAAGGAGTAATACATCTCGACGTAGCTGGTCTGGTCATCGTACTTGAATGACGCGAAATCGATGTTCATTCGCAGCGTTGTTGCGTCCTGTGCTGAAGCGGTCATTGCAAGCAACACGAGGAACAGGAGGGCAAGAAACCGGTTCATGGGAGCTTCCTCAGGTTCATGGAAGAATGCCACGCAATGGGCATAAAATAAACTAGCAAACCGTAATCATAAAACAAGACGATTCCTGCGCTCCGCTGTAACGGGAGAGGCCTCGTCCCGCAATGCGTGACGAGGCCTCTCAGTCAGGATTGTAGGGTATCAGAACCCGAGATTGACCGTGATGACATGATTGCCATCAAACGTCTTCATGTTCTGATAGGCGTAATCGACGCCGATCATGAGATCGCCGGCATCGAAGTTCACGCCTGCGCCAAAGGCCGCATCATATTCATAGGCTCCTTCGTCGAACGCATCGTTCGGTTCGTCGCCCGCGAGGTTATAGGAACCACGCAGGAAGAAGAAGTTTTTGAATCCATATTCCACACCCAGGCGGTACTGGTCGAGAAGGAAATTGTTGTTCTCGAAAGAACCGGCAACGGTGACGTTGTGGAGTTCGGCAAAACTGCGCGTGTAGGCGAGGCTCAGTTCCAGGGAGGTCGGCATACTGAAGCCCGCAGCCTCGATGCGCAGCAGCTGCGGATCGCGTTTCCCGTCAAGTTCATCGACGCGGCGGGTAAGTCCTGCGCCGGTGTACTGCATGTTTCCACCGAGATGGCGAAGGGTGACACCCAGACTGAGTCCGCGCATGCCCGCGAGTCCCTGGTACTGGACACCGATATCGAACGAAGCGTTCGATGCGGAAACGCGGTACTGGTCCTCACTGACAAGGTAGGCGGACACACCGGCACGGATGCGGTCGGTCAGCGCACGGGAATATGTCACACCGAGAGCGACAAAAGTCGGTGACCAGGTCGCGCCTGTCCCATCCGGGTTTTGTTCATCGGTGATGTCCAGATCGCCGAAGGACAGGGATTTGATGGAAAACGCCAGGTAGCCGAAGCCGCTGAATTCGGCGCCCACTGCGGCATAATCGACACCGAGGTCACCGAAAGCTGACGTATGGGAAAATGTTGCCTCTGCACTGTTCCTGCTTGCGGCAAGACCGGCAGGGTTGTAATAGATGGCGTTGAGACCCGAGAGACCCGCGCTGTAGGCACTCCCGAGGGCGATGCCCCGGGCACCCACGGGAACCAGCAGCTGTTCGGCTGCAGCGGTACCGGAGCGGCCTCCTCCTTGGGCGTTTGCGGTGGTGCTCAGAAGTGTCAGCACCAGCAACACAGCCAGGAAAGATGAAAGCGTAGTACGCATGATGTATCTCCTTAATGATGTATCTGATTCACAACAAGTGTTCATATGCGTCGTGTCGATGCGTGTGGAACCGTCAGATACGGTCGAGGTACTGTGCCTCGCTGACCACGCCGAGCTTGAGCACCTTTTCGGTGTTCAGGTCGGGCATCTCGATATGAATGATGTACATGCCACTGGCAACGGGCAGACCGTTGTCATTCTGAAGATCCCAGTTGGCAAGCTGTGAACCGTCATCTTTCTCAAAGGAGGCCACCAGCGAACCGGATACCGTATAGATACGGAAGTTGGCACGAGGCGGCAGATGGTTGAAGGTCACAAAGCGCTGATACTTGTTCAGCTCCTGCTGATTGGATCCCAGGTACGGGTTCGGGAAGACCTGGATGTCGGAAACATCCTCCTTCGCGAGATTATTATCGTACGTGGCTTTCGGAGTTGTGAATGTGAATACATCCGTATCGTCGAACGGAACATTGGGGACCCACCGCATGATGGTACCATCCGTGAAGGGCTGGGGTGATCCGTCGGCGATGCTTGTCTGAATTGGCCACATGGCATAGAGAATGGGCATGACGGCCGCATCAGCTGTAAGGATATAGTTGGTGTACACCGGGTCCGGAGTATCCGAATACGGTTTGTCAAGAATAAACAGATACTCGCGATCTGTCACGACCACGGGGTCAAACGTATTGTTATGTGTCGGACTGTCGATGCTCTCCACCTGTGCCCAGGAGAGCTGCTGCGGGTTGTTCTTGTCTGTCACATCCCACACGGTGAAAGGAGAATCGAAATACCCGACGTATCCATAGCTGGGATCGCCACCGCGGAGGAAGTAGTATCCCTTCGAGGTATTGTTCCGGTCGAAGCGGATTTCGACAATCTTCTTCACATCATAGGATTCTATGCTGCTGCCGAAGAAGTCCTGTCCAACGATTTCATAACCAGCGTATCCTTCATATACCCTGGGACCGTTCTCCCACTCGACGGCGAGAATTTCACGGCCCTGGACGTAGTGTCCGCTGCCGCTGACACCGATCTGGAAGCCATCAAACACGTAATAGTCGGTGTCGAGTCCGCCGAATGCCGAGGCATCGGAAACCATCACCGTATTCTTGCTCGTATTGGTCAGGTTCCAGCCATAGTCGTCAACAATGAGGGTGGTGTCGTAATACACCGTTTCAACCTTCCCCTGTGAGGTAAAGGTAACTGCGTAGGAATCACCGGTCAGTTCTTCCGGATCGATGACCTTGACAAGGACCTTGCCAGTGGACAGTCCTTCCGTATGCATGACCTGCAGATTCTCATTGAGCTCCGCACCGGCACGGTAGCCCGGATCCATGGTCTGCGGACGCACGGTCAGGATGTCGGGTGTCGATTCGAGCTGACGGGGGGTGGCCTCATCATCGGGGTTGAAAGAGTACGCTGTAACAGCGAAGTAATAGGGCTGGTTGTTCACGAGGGGACGATCCGTGATGGCGTCGTCCTCAATCTCAATGAGACGCTGAATACCCGAATCGGTACCAAACTGCACCGGGAGGACGACGACGGCACCCGTTTTCGGATCAATGACCTCATCGAAAATGGTTGCGACATTATCGATGACATCGTAGGTCGCGATACGGATGGCATCATCCAGCGTCGAACTGGGGCTCGGGAACTGATAGACGTTGTAGCCCTGGAACTTGTAACCGCGATCGTCGAAGGGCTCCGTCTGTGCAATACCTGCGGGCGTACCCCAGTGGAGAAGGATTTTGCCGTTCTGCTCTGAAACAGCGACGTCAGGTGCGGGAGGCGCCTTCGGGAGATCGAAGTTATTGTCGAAAGCGAGCTGCGCGAAACGGTCGTAGTAACGCAGCACCTGAAGACTGGAGATGCGGTCGGAACCGCGTCCCACGATGCGTGCGACAACAACTTCCTGCTTGTTGAGCTTTCCATTCGCGAGGTCGGTTGTCCGATCCAGCGTGAACGGTCCAGTCGTCATCATCATACGGCGATCATCGGGAGGATTCACAATACCGTCAATCCAGCCCTGCTTGGTCACAGGATCACCAGCGAGAGCGATCTTGACTTCCTCGCCCGTTGTGGGATCGACGAAGGGACCGCCGTCGTAGAGGCGCGACTGCAGATAGTTATACATCTGCTGCGCACCGGCCGGATCGCCCAGGTCAGGATCCTGATACACGGGATCGGAATTGATGTAGAATGCGAAGGAAGTCACTTCGAGATTTTTCCATCCCTGAAGCGTTCCGAAGTTGTAATGCGCTTCATCCTCGGGTTCGCCTGGAACGACGGGACCCTGGAAGAAGTCATAGCCCGCTGCAGGCGGAATACCGTAGGTGTCATCCGACGCGAGACCGTTGTAGACATAGCCGAGCGACAAGGTGGTGTCAATACCGACGAAATCATCATTCGCGTCGCCGAGATCGGGATCCGACCACTGTGCGAAATATGCGTCTTCGAGAGGATCGGGACCCTTATTGATCACGATGTACTTGGTGAACACCATGTTGCCGAGCGGACCGGTCTGATTGTAGCCCCAGACCAGCGTCTGCACTTCCACGCCGATCGGCGGGGAGCCGTAAAGGTCGGCGGTGCGCTGACCGTCCTGGTCGTTGGACACAAACCAGATCACTTCGTCGCCGATAAACCACGGAGTGTCTGCATTCGGGTCTTCATCCAGCCATTCTTCAAAGTCCGGGCTGTAGCTGCCGTCATTGTCGCCATCGGTGTACGGAGCACCGAACTGTGTCGGCCACTCTTCAAAGTCCTTGCGCAGGCGATCCTGCTCAGTGGCGGACAAGTTGCCAAAGCTCTTGCGGTTGACCTTGCGGACCTTGAAGATGCGATGGATCGGGTTTGCGGGATCGGTCGTGCCGTCGGCCTTGATATTCCCGGCCTGCAAACCTTCACTGTAGGTGGCACCGCCGATATGGATGGTGCCCTGCACCTTTCCGCCCCAGACGAGACCGTCCTGGTAAATGGCGTATTTGCCGCTACCCGCCGGCCATTCGAGTCCGGAGCCACCAGATTGCGGATTATGCGATGTGAATCCGTTGTTCGAAATCCACATCAGGATATTGTTGATCGATATAAAATCGTATTGGTCGTTTATCGTTGTTTTATGCAACCGCCCCTTGTCCTTGCCACCTTCATGCTCACCTGCCTGAAGGCCAGTGGCAAAGAGCAGCATGGTTAGCAGCAGGAACAGCTTTCCAATCATTTTCATGCCAGTCTCCTTGTATTACTTCTACGTTTAATCATTGGTCAACTTCGATCAAGACTTAGAAATTAAGTCTGAGACCGACACGTACCTGACGCGGGGGGCCATAGTGCGCATTGTCAACGTCTGACGCCAGTGACGTCCGCGGGTTCATCAGGTAGGTCTGATAATAGTAGTTGCGGTACAAGTTGCTGAAGACGGTACCGTAGCTTTCGTAGGTCTGCAACTGCTGCTTGCCGTTGACGGTTGAGAGATACCCGTCATCAGAAGCGCTGCCGGACTGCATCCAGACATCGATCACGTTTTTCGTGTCGAGAAGGTTGATGACCCATACGTAGAAGTTTACGTCGAGACCGGCGATGCTCACCGTCTTGTCGAGACGGGCGTCAATCTGGAAATTCCAGGGAGTTGTTGACTCGTTGAGCACCTCGATCGGCTGACGACGGTTGTCATAGCTGTTTTCGTCAACGCGGGTGTAGGGATGTCCGCTGTTGAACTGGAAGAGAAGGTTGAGTCCGAGACGTTCAAGCGGATGGACTCCGCCGAATGAAGGACCGTCATCGACGCCGAAGCGGTAATCGATGTTGATCGATCCACGGTGGGACTGGTTGAAATCAAGTGCCGTAATGTACTTCGGCAGATACGGATCCTCGGTCGGCGAAAGCCAGAGGGCGCGGAATGCCGTGGAGGGAGCCGATCCCGTGCCTCGTGCATCAGAGTAAGTGTAGTCAACCGAAGCCTGGATGCGTTCCACGCGCCGGAGATCGACCTTCAGCGAAACACCGGAGGTTGTCGCGAAGTCTCCGTTCACCCAGGCGAAGTACGCCTGATGGGAAGCACCGAGTTCGGCCGGAATCTGCACCTGCTGAATCTGGTCACGGATATCCTTGTAGAACGCGCCAAGATCGAAGGCGAGGAAATCGCCGATCTGCTGACGGAACCCGAAGTCATACTGAATGGTCTGTTCCGGCTTGAGACCGAAACCGACGGGACTCTGAATTGCGTAGCCGCCACGGATATTATCGGCAGCAAGGGCATTGCCGAGATACACGTCGCGGAGACGGGACTGCTGCACGAACTTGCCGTACTGTGCATAGAATACTGTCTGATCGGTCACCGGGAAGGAAAAACCGATACGTGGACTGAAGGTCGAAGTTGCTTCCGTCGGCTCCATTCCTTCGGGATCGAGAGTACCGTCATCGGTGAACTGCACGTTATTGGGATCTTTGAACTGCTCGGTATCAGTATCGATATAATCCCAGCGCAGACCGAGGTTGATGACCAGATCCTCGAGTTCGATTTTATCCAGTGCGTAGGCCGATGCGAAAATCGGGTTGCGCGGGCCATTGGGACCGTCATCAAGTGTTCTGCCCCACTGGTCGTATCCGAAGTAATTGGTTCGCGAACTGACCGCCTGCGATGTTGGCGAGGCATCGGGGTTACTGCGGATATAGGTCTTGAGCAGGAAGGGGACGATGTCGAACTGCCGCACTTCGTAACGCGTGGCTTCACCACCGACCTTGATCTCATGCGTCCGTCCGATCTGGTGCACGAAATTCAGCTTACCGCTGATGGAGCTGTAACGGTCTTTCTGGTAGGCATATCCCGTCTCGGGAGTGCCGTACACGTCAAAAAGATCACCGAACAGCTGCGTGCGCTCGGGCTGCACGCCATCACCCTGCAGGGTATATCCGTAGGGGGCATTGTCGATGGAATCACCGTATGCAAAGAGATCGTGCTGGAACTGGGGATCCATCTGCAGGCCGAAGTACCCGAAGTAATTGACGAATACCTCATAGAACGTCGTCTGGCTGAGCAGATGGGTCAGTTTGAGGTTCGCGGAATAGTTTTCCGTCTGATCCCACAATGCCCGCTGCGCGTTCACGACGGAAATGTCGTCTTCGTTATAGCTGAAATCGTTGGGATTCGTGTAGTACTGAACAGCGCCATCGACGACACGCGCCATGCGTCCCGTCTGATAGGCCTCAAAAATACTCGCGCCGTCACGATCGGTGTAGTACGAGTAGCTACCGCCGACGCGAATATTGATCGGGTTCAGATCCACGGTCATGTTTCCCTGGACGGCGTAGGCCTCTGAGGCATTGTTGATCACCGTTCCCGCGGGATAGGTATAGTCGATTTTCTTCGCGCTGGCGCCCAGGCGCGGATCGAATACACCCGCTTTCATCTGCTCCTCGGGAGCGAGCATCGCGTGCGCGTCGGTTTGCCGCAGCGCGAGTTCCGTCGCGGCGTTCGAGAGAGTGTACGCATCGCGGTAGCGCGCTGGCGTACGATTGAATGAGTTCTGTCCGGCAACGAAGAATTTGACCGGACCCCAGATCGGTCCGCCTGCCGTCAGCACATACTGGCTCGTGCCATAATTGTATGAACCGAGGAAGTTCTCCTCGCCGATGCCATTCCAGCTGTCAGTGTAGGCCTCGAAGCCGAAATTGAGCTTCTGCTCACCGGTGCGCGTCGTGGTCTGAATCAGTCCACCATTCGCGCCGCCGAACTCAGCCGAGTAACCACCTGCCTGGAAATTGATTTCCTTGATGGCATTGTTGATCACCGTCAGTGCGCGTCCGCCATAGACCGGGTCATTGGCGTTCACACCGTCGACGATGTATCCCGTCGCGTCTCCACGGGAGCCGCGTACGTGAATTTCGCCATCCTGTGCAACGATACCCGCCTGCAGGGCGACAATACCATCGACACCGCGGACGGGAAGATTCTCGATCTCCTCCTGAGTGACGGTGGCTTTGCTGTTGGTGACATTTTTATCCACCAGTGGTTTCTGCGCGATAATTTCCACCGAGCCAACCTTGAAGGCCTCGCTTGGGAGCTGGAAATCCACCGAGGAAGTTTCATTCGATTTAATGAGAATGTCGCGAATGGTTATCTGCTGATAACCAATGTAGCTAGCAACAAGAGTAACCTTGCCAATGGGAACGTTCAAAATGACGTATTCACCATTGATATTGGTTGCGGAGCCGCGCTCGGTACCATCGATCACGACATTTGCTCCAATAAGAGGCTCTCCTGTCTCGCGGTCTGTAACTTTTCCGGCAATCTTGCCGTTTTGTGCCATTGCAGCCACCGGGAAAAGCATACAGAGGATAGCAATCAGGATCCGTTTATGCATAATATCCTCCTTCAGAACTTGAGAAAACGTTTAAACTCCTGTGTCCTCCAGTGTTGAAACGGTCTGATCGGAGCCGGTCCTTCCATGGTTCCACCAATCCTGCCCCGACCGTTCGGGTTTACTGACTTCTATTCATCCAAGAGCTTAACGAGCTCAAGTGCACCATCAGCCCCGACAACGACAACGGTATAGCGATGAGGATTCTCGAAAGAGGCGCCTGCCATTTCAGAATCAAGAACCACACCACCACCATCGCGAGCGATGAAATAATCGCCGCTCATTGCGGGCATGCGGAGATAGGGCGTGAGTAATCCACCGTCGATCGGCGAAATCACGACTTCGAAGTCATTTTCGCCAATGCGCTTGGCGAGGCCATACTTTGCGCTTGTGAGACTCAGGTTGATGAGCTTCACCTCGCAGCTGTCATCGATCAGCTTGCTGGTTTCATCCGCATAGGTAAAGCGTTCCTGCGTCGTGAGCAGCTGGACGTCCTGGTCCGTGTTGTGGAACAGCGCCGTGATCTTCATCAGCGAGCGAACGTTCACTTGCGAACGGAAGATGGCGGCCGAACTGTCCTGCCCTGCCGGGACAACGCGGAAAAAGCGGTTTCCGGAATTGACCGTCAGGTAGTCCGATGCGCCTTTGTAGCCGACGTTGGTGACGGCAGGCTCATCATCGACCCAGATGTCGACGGCAGCAGTACCCGGAATCGCGTGCACAAAGCGCACCTCGGAAGTGATACGGCCCAGAACCGGTGGGTTTGGTTCATCGATGCAACCGGTCAGGACAATGCCTGACAGCAGAAGCACCATGCCCAGCAACCCGGCTTTCCGTAGCAGCTTTTGTTGCATAGTTCCTCCTGTAAAGGTTTGAGTAGTATTTGGGAAAAACATGAAGAAAGATCTCGCTGAAATGGTAATAAACGCCCATGGGGCGGGAGAATTGAGTCGCGTGTACTCTACCCGGGAATAACAATCGCTCTGGTGGTCATGGACGCTTCCTATACGCTGGCATGATTCACCAATATTTTTTCGGTGGGTCGCATGTGTCAATCAGTAAGGAAAACATACAATCGACACTTAAAAAAAGCAACTAATCAGCGAATCCGGCGAAAGCGCTTCCACGCAGCTGCCAGCACACGCGCCGAGACAGGCTCTTGAGGCCCATTGAGAGCCGGGCACAATATATGATAATTCTGCCGGAAACCCCGATCTGCGGCGGAAAAAAGGACGGGAAAATCCGCCGAAAAAAACCCCAATTCTCTTGACATTTCAGCCCTCAAATCGTATTTTTGTTATCTATTTATTCCTCGGTAGCTCAATGGTAGAGCATGCGGCTGTTAACCGCAGGGTTGCAAGTTCGAGTCTTGCCCGGGGAGCTGAAAGCGCGGCGAAGAAGCCGCGCTTTTTTCATGTCGTATGGCCTTTGGAGGAAGATGTGTTAGTGCAGTATGTGGAATGCGGTCCGGTGGATACCATGGGGTACATTGTCGCCGATGAAGAATCCGCGAACGCGCTCGTGATCGACGTTCCCATCGACGGGGCCGAACCCCTGCGGCGTATGCTGCAGGAACGTGAACTGACGGCATGCGCCATCGTGCTGACACACGGGCATTTCGACCATGTCGGAGAGGCGCGCCGGCTTTCGGAAGATCTCGGGGTTGAGGTCTGGGTCGGGACTGCTGATGCACCGATGCTGGAGGAAGCACAAAAATCGATGCTCGGTCTTCCCATAGTAATAGATAGCGTTTCTCCGGGACGCCTTCTCGAGGAAGGTGACGTGATCTCCTGCGGCAATCTGCGTGTTGATGTGCTGCACGTTCCCGGCCATACACCAGGGCATATCGCCCTGCATATACCCTCCGAAGGAAAACTGTTCAGTGGGGATGTGCTGTTTCACAGCAGCATCGGCCGTTCTGATCTGCCCGGTGGAGATTACGACATTCTCATGCGCAGTATCACGGAAAAACTCCTGGTCCTGCCCGATGAAACCGTCGTCTATCCGGGACATGGCCCACATACCACCATCGGGTTCGAAAAAGGACATAATCCATTCGTGCGCGAATATCTCGACCATTTCTGATCACCGGGGAGTCGTGATGGAATGGTTTCGCGCAGATGCTTCCATCCCGAGAACCAACAGGGCCGCAGCGTATGACACGGACCCCAGTGTATTGGTCTGCGAAAAAAACTTTCGTATATTTCATCTTGCACCTTTTGCGAAAGACCCTGGACTTTTTTCCAGGGACACTGCGCAGAAATGCGCCTGTAGCTCAATCGGATAGAGCGTTGGCCTCCGGAGCCAAAGGTTGAGGGTTCGACTCCCCCCAGGCGTACGAACGTTTTTCTGTCACTTCTTGTGTAAACCGGAGCTCGTCAGTGTTAACCGCCAAGAAAAAAATCTCTTCCCGCGAAGCGGTCCCCAAATCTTCAACCGCGGATTTCATGTATTCCGCACAGGACTGGTTCAAAGCCAATACCAAGGTGATAGGTGGTGTCGCCCTCGGCGTCGCAGCCATCATTATTGTAGGATACCTGTATATGTCAGGCGTGGCTGCCGATGATCTGGCAGCGAATCGCGAGCTGCGCAAGGTGCAGGAACTGTATCAGCAGCAGCAGTATCGTCTGGCCATCGGTGGCGATGCCAGCCAGGGTATCATGGGGCTTGAAGAAATCGCCGACAAGTACAGCGGAACTCCCACCGCCGAAGTTGCCATGATTTACCTCGGCAATTCCTATCTCTATGCAGGAGAATACGACAAGGCACTGAGCGTATACGAAGACGCCTCGCCCGATACCGACATGCTCCGCGCCGCGGCACTGGCGGGCGAAGCAGCTGTGTACGAAGCCAAGGAAAATTTCGCGGAAGCGGCTCCGCTCTATGAAAAGGCCGCGAAAACGTTCGAGAACGATCTGCTTTCGTCAGAGCGTTACCTCGCAGCAGGCCGTGCCTACGCGAAAGCGGGTGAAAATGGTCCAGCAGCGGAAATGCTCGAAAAAGCCTCAGAAAGCAAACAGCAGAAGTACAAACAGGCTGCCGAACGTATCCGTGCGGAATTCGGAATCGAGACCGAGTAAGCCCTTCGACATCGATTAGCCGCGACAACATGAACATGTGAAGCCTTCCGTTGCGGGAGGCTTCCTTATTTCCGGCCCACGCCTACCCCGTCGGTTTCCCTCCTCCCTCCCATTCCACATGCCTGACACCCCACTGTCCACTTTTTGAGACAACTATGTCGCCGTCTGCGACGCAGAACTCAGGAAAATATGCAGAATCTGCATATTCCGGTGCGTTTTCGTCATTGTTTCGTTCTGGCACTCTCTTTGCATTGAATAGGGTAGCACATCAAGAAGGAGCTGAGACCATGAAAACCCGATTGCTTCCCCTTTTACTTTTCATCGCCTTACTAACCGCATGCGACGACCGTCACGATGAAGTCTACTATGTTGACGACTATGCCCCGCTGCCCCCTGTCGGCATTATTTCAATCTCGCTCGACAATGCAATTGAACTGTCGTGGTATGAAAACCAGGAAGCCGACCTCGCCGGATACAATGTGTATGTCAGTGATCGTTACGACGGCACATATGAACTCGTCGGCAGCACCCGCACGGCACATTACGTCGATCGCGGCGCCACGAATGGCATCACTGAATACTACGCTGTTACGGCGTATGACGTCAACGGCAATGAGAGCGATCTGAGCCGTGACGTTGCGTACGACACGCCGCGGCCTGAGGGACGCGGTGTCCAGCTACGCGACCGCTTCGTTTCTCCGCAGCTCGCGGGCTACGACTTCTCCGATTATTCCATCCTCCATTTTGACACGGACTTTACGGACCTGTTCTTCGAGACAAGCAGCAGCGGCGTCCCCTATCTCGTGGTCTGGGATGACACGGAAATCCAGGACATGGGATACACGACGAGCATCGATGAGATTTCAACCGCCCCCGCTGAGGGCTGGAATCCCACGGGTGACGCGCTTGCAATTCGAGGACACACATATGTTGTCCGCACCTTCGACAACCACTACGCAAAGGTTCGCATCGTCGATATCGGGTCCGCTTCCCTCGTCTTCGACTGGGCATACCAGACCGCAACGGGGAATCCCGAGCTGATTATCGGCACCGGAGGCGAACTCAGCAAGCGTCATCGCAGCGGCGACCGCAAGCGCGGCGAGCTGCGACGGCACTGAACAGACCCCATACGAACAGGACTACGCATCACAAGAACACAAGGAGGCAGGCCATGAAACGCATCATACTCATCCTCGCAGTCAGCATACTTCTCATCCCGATGCTGAAAAACACGGCAACCGGCAGTTCCATGTCCATTCCCGGTCCCGTCGTATCGTATGACCATGGCCTGAACGTCGACCTGTGGACCAATCGCGATCAGGATGCCGTGTACGCAACAGGCGAACTCCTCGAAGTCTATTTCCGCACCAACACTGATTGCTATGTCAGCATCTATACCATCGACACCGAAGGCCGGACGGAAATCCTCTTCCCCCGGTACCCGGACGACGGCTTTGTTTTCGGCGGCACGACGTACAGGCTCCCGGATTATTACGCAGACGTGAATCTGCGCCTGCGCGGACCCAGCGGCGTCGGCTACCTCCACGCCGTTGCATCCCGCTCGCCGCGTCCCTTCCGCATCACCATTCGGAATGGTGCGTACCGCCTGCGCCTGGATCCGGTCAACGGCGACCCCTTCCTCGCGATGAATCGCATCGACGCCCGGCTTATAGATGCCTACGATGTGCATGCCACTGCCACGACTTCGTACTTCCTCGGCCGGCGGGTGTGGTACCCGCGCTACATGTGCTACGACTGCCATGGCCGCCGGGTACGCTTCGATCCCTATTATGACACTTGCCCCCGCTACACTGTCCGCACTACCTATGATTACGACTACTGGTGGGGCTATGACTACCATCCGCATGTCAAGCGTTTTGTGTTCGGTGGTCCCTTCTGGCGATTTGAATTTCGCACCGTGCCGGTACACAGACATCGCTATCGCTACGTGGACTGTGCTGTCGGCTATGGAAACTACCGTCCCATGCGCCCGATCTATCGTCCCCATACAAAAGTGGTCTATCGGTCACCGGTGCTCAAGACGCGCCACAACTACAGCAGATCCTATCGTCTGGTCACGTATCGTGAAAACACGGTGCGCCGCAGCGGGAACACCCGTGTCCTGAGTGGCACCAGTCGCTCCTCCGGCACTACACGCTCCTCCGGCATCACCCGCAGCGGGTCGAGAGAAGGCACCTCGACACGCACAGGCACCTCGACACGCTCGGGAAGCGGCACAAGATCCGGCGGCCGCTCTGGAACTGTTTCGAGATCCGGGCCCTCATCGACTGGCTCGACTGGCGGAAGTCGTGGAAGCGGGAGCACGCGAAGCAGTTCGTCATCTTCGGGAAGGACGATTCCTTCAAGCAGTCTGAATCGCAGCGCATCTCGTTCCGCCAGCCAGGATGCAACCACTGCAAGGACCACGCCAACGTCGACTATTTCAACACGCGAGCGTCCGGCGCGCCGTGACGGCACAACCGCCCCCTCGTCGAGTATCCCGAAAACGAATCCGGCGGCCTCCCGGATCTCCTCGAACCGCACCACACCCGGGACCGGCGCATCGTCTGCTTCCAGCACGAGTTCTCGATCCAGAACGATCCCACGAAGCACGACCTCATCTACTGGCTTCAGCACGTCGAGCAGAACCGGAAGCAGCGCGACAACAAGGACGTCTGGCAGTTCCAGTATCGAACCTTCCAGCAGAACATCATCGAGGAGCAGTAGTGCACGCCCAAGCACGACAGCACCGAAATCAAGTATCTCGTCCAGCTCGAACCGCTCCAGCGGAGTGCGTATAAGCACACCCTCATCGTCTCCGCGCAGCACAACACGGTCCACCCCCTCCTCAACTCCCTCCCGGCGCACGACAACGTCCTCCCGGAGCAGTTCGAGTGGCGACGAATTAAAAAGTAATACGCGATCTTCGCGCAGCAGCGGGACTTCCCGCAGCGGGACTTCCCGCAGCAGCAGTTCATCAGGCAGCAGGTCCCGTACACGATGAAACGCGCGAGGCACACAATGGCATTCTTCAAAGGCACCCGGTTGCTTTCCGGGTGCTTTCAATTTATGTTCGTACAGATGTGTATGCGTAGAACCTCGTTCGCCCTTGTGCTCGCATTGCTGAGCTTCCTTCCGCAGGTTGCACGCACGACAGGTACAGCTGCCGTCGCGCCTGCCGGGGAGGACGCGCTCTATGTTGCGGATCAACACCCGGAATCTGAGCGGGAAGCACGGGAACTGCTGCTCAATGCCAAGGATGCGCTCAGTTCCGGCAATATCCGTTTCCTCAAATCGAAACTGGGACACAAGGTGTACCTGAACCTGTTTACGGGCATCAACGGATACTACAGCAGCGAACAGGCTTACCTGATTCTCGAGTCCTTTTTCTCCACCTACATCCCGATCAGTTTTTCCTACAGCAGCCGGAATTTCTCCATCAGGAATCCCTACGGCTTCGGACCCTTCACCTATGAACGCAGGGGCCGCCGGGGCAGCGCCGAGATGTTTGTCAGCCTGGCGCAGGTCGACGAGCGCTGGGTTATCAACCAGATCACTGTAGCATCACGCTGATCGGCAAGGATACGCGGCTTCATGAACGAACGCCTGACATGGTTGCAGCGTGAACAGCGCTGGCTGTATGCCACGGCGGTCCTGCTGTTTTTGCTGTCCATCGTCTTCGCCGCGAGGGAATATTTTACACAGAGCATCGAACGAAACTGGGAAACGCTGCACGTTGAAGTCGACGAGGGTGAGTCCGCGCTGATCACCCGGAAACTGGATCAGCGGCTGTCTGAAATGCGCGATCTCGGGGCGCGTCTTCTGGAATCCGGGACTGCTGAGCTCCTCGCCCCGCAGCAGAACGCCAGGGCGCGGGCCGCAGCTTCGACGCGTATGCTCGCGGAATTTCCGGAAGAGGACTGGTCATTTGAACTCCGTGACGGCAGCGGCAAGCTCATCGCGTTCGCCGGCGAGCCCATGACCGCATCGGCCACACCACAGCCCGAAGCGAAATTTTCCATCCTGCAGCGCAGCCCCTACATCCTGTTGACCCAGGTACGGCATGTGCTCGACCATCACGGACGCACGCTTGGTTCCCTGCGTGTCGGCACTCCGCTTACGACCGTGGTCCCCATCAACCAGCGCTTCCTCAACAGCGAAGCGGTGATTCCGGCACTCAGCCGCGAACTGGATGCGGATCTCACATACCAGCGAACGCGATCACAGGAGCGTGACGGAGAACGGCGCCATATTCCATTCGTGGCGGAGGGTGACACGCTCGGGTATCTTTCGTTCCATGCGGCCGATCAGACCAGCTACCTCGGACAAATTCGCAGACAGTTCAACCGTGTGCTGGCGTTTCTCTTCTTCAGCATCCTGATCGTCATCACCATCCCGCTCTTCCGGTGGTATGGCAACCTGCGCCTGCCGTTGGCCGCTCCCCTGCTTGCGATCATCCATATCTGGCTGCTGCGTATGCTGCTGCACTGGACAGCATTTACCGAATTCATGTTGCCTGAGGCGATGCTCGATCCGGCGTACTTCGCATCCACCTTTGGCGGTGGCATCGCGAGCGCACCGGGGGAGCTGCTGCTGTCGGTACTGGCATTGCTGTTTTCCGCAATGTTCGTGTACCGCAGCGCGCTGCATCGGCGCGACATCCCGCTCAAGCCGTTGGCCGCATGGGTGGCCGGGACGGCCATGTTCCTGCTGCTCCCCTTCATGCTGCGCGGGTATGCCGCCTCGCTGCGCAGCTTCGTGATCGATTCGCAGTTCAACTATGACGATGTGGCCGGACTTCTTTCCCAGCCGATGTTTCTCTTCATGATCGTCAACGCATATCTGTTCTCACTGGCACTGGGCTTTGCGCTTCTGAGCATGTACCTGTTCCTGAAACGTGCGATGGGAGAGTCGCTCGGCAGAGCCCTCCGCATCGCCCTGTTCACAGCCGGCGGCATCGCCGGGCTCCTCCTGCTGCATCTTACCACTCGCGATGTCCTGCTCCCCTTCTGGATTTATCTGCTCTGCCTGCTGCTGCTCGGCGTACCGCAACTCGCCCGCGTTCCCCTTCTGCACGGCAGGTCCGCTTCCCTCCTTGTCCCATTCACCGTTTGTGTGACACTCGGAGGATTACTGACAGTAGGACTCTTTGGCCATTTCATGGAGGACAAACGTTTCAGCGAAATCGAAGCCATCGCCATCGATCTCGCGCGTCCCGTCGACGGATGGTCACAGGTGCTTCTCGAACAGACACTGCAGTATGTCTCCCGGACGGAACTGGAGGCACTGCCCGTGCCTTCACGTGAGGGGCGGCTCGATTACGAAGCCGCATTCCGCATCTGGTCCGGTTCACCGCTCAGCCGGCTGCAGAACAATTCCGCCATACTCCTGCTGGATTCGGCGCGGACGCTGGTCTCACGTTTCGCCGTAGGAAATGACCCCTTCCTCTTTTCCATGCACACCCTCTCGAGTACCGTCGAGAGCACAGAAGGCATCGTGCAGTCGACCTATCGCTGGCATGAGACGAGAGGACGCCGATATTACAAGGCCTACACCGATATTCACACGAAGGAAGGGGAAAAACTGCTCGCTGTCGTCATCCTGGAAACTCCCGACCCGATGCAGGTACGCAGACAATCTGTAGACCTCCTGCGCAGCGCGCCTGCGAGCGAAAGTCTCGCTCCTGAAGACGATTACATCATCAGCCGTTTTTCCAACGGGCGCATGGTCCAGACAACAGACCGCAGACTCGAGCGCAGTATCGGTCTCCCGTCGGAAGTAACGCAGGCATTCGCCGACAGTGCGCAGACTGTCTGGAGCACGCTGCCGGTTGACGGAATCCCGCTTGCCAGTTATTTCATGTCGATTCCCGACGCGCACGCGAATATCCTGTCCATCACGCGCGGGAAATCCGTGTTCATACTCTCGGTGTATCGCGGGCTGCGAATCGTCGTACTCTATTTCGCCTTCAGCATATTCATCCTTCTCGTCATCACACTGTTCAGGGAGCGCGGCAAGCTGTTTACGCGCTTTACGTTCGCCCGCAAGCTGCAGCTCGCCCTTCTGGCGGTAGCAGCAATCCCTCTGCTCCTTGTGTGGTTTTACGGCAGGGATTTCGTGATCGAGGAGACGCGCCGTGAAATTGAACAGCAGGTAGCGGAAGATCTTGACGTCCTGCGCAGTAATATCCTCGAGCGTCTTCCGGACTCACTCGACATCATGGCGACGCCGGAATTCGTCGACGACATGCTCTGTCAGGAAATTCGCTTTCGTTCAGGCAGGGATTTGAATGTGTATGCCGATGCGGAGCTTGTCGCGACGAGCAAACCCGAACTGTATCATGTCGGACTACTCAATGACCGGCTGCACCCTCTCGCCTATGTCAACATCGTCCAGCGGGGAAAGGACGCCTATTTCGTCCCGGAACGCATCGGTGATTTCGCCTACTATGTCGGCTATCGAGCACTGCGCGACCAGTCCGGCCAGCTGGCTGCGGTAATATCCACTCCCACCCTCTTCCAGCAGGGCCAGGTCGAGCAGGGTTTCGTGCGCGCATCTGCCACGATCTTTCTCTTTATTACGATCATCGCCGTTCTCGTCGTCATGATCAGCACGGCGCTCGCCAGGCAGATCTCGCGTCCCTTGCAGGAACTTCTCAGCGCCACACGTGATATCTCTGCGGGGAATCTCGACCGGCAGCTGAGCGTGAGAGGATCGGCGGAGATCGTAGATCTGATGGACAGCTTCAATACGATGACGCGGCGCCTCAGGCAAAGCCAGGAAGAACTCGCTGCGGCGGAACGCGAGCTCGCCTGGAAGGAAATGGCCAAGCAGGTTGCCCATGAGATTCGCAATCCCCTTACGCCGATGAAGCTCGCAGTCCAGCACCTCCACCGCGCGTGGAAAGACGGTGCCGAACAGCTCGGAAGCATCATCGAGAAAGTAACCCGCACACTGATCGACCAGATTGACAGTCTCTCGCGCATTAGCGACGAATTCTCCCGTTTCGGCCGCATGCCGCGACGCAGTACCGGTGCAATAGACGTCTCGGAGGCGCTGCAGGAGTCTGTTGCCCTCTTCCACAACCATGAGCACGTTGAATTCACACTCGATCTGCAGGGTCAGCTTCCCCGCATCGTCGCTGACCGGGAAGAATTCTCCCGCGCACTGACCAATATTCTCCGCAACGCGGTGCAGGCCATGCAGGATGAAGGATCCATCCGCATTCAGGCGATTTCAGACGATACAGTGCTCACGATACGGATCAGCGATACGGGAAGCGGTATCGCACCGGAGTTGCTCCCACGCATTTTCGAACCCAATTTCTCGACAAAGACAGAAGGCATGGGACTCGGACTGGCGATCGTTCGCAAAATCATAACCGATGCAGGTGGGGAAATCCGCATCGAAAGCGCCGTCGGGGAGGGCAGCACCGTCATCATCACTCTGCCGGTGACGGATTAACCCCCGTATTGCCGTTTGCTTATGAACCCCGGCATGCCTAACTTTTTCAATCGAAGTATCGAGTAAATATCGATGTCATTTCTTGTAACTGCCCGGAAATACCGGCCTTCCACGTTCACCGAAGTCGTAGCGCAGGGACACGTCGTCAATACACTGCTGAACAGCATCAAGCTGGAACGCATTGCACACGCGTACCTGTTCTCCGGACCCAGAGGTGTGGGGAAGACGACCACGGCGCGCATTTTTGCCAAGGCGCTCAACTGTCCCAACGCAAAAGACGGTGAGCCCTGCAATACCTGCGATACCTGCGTGGAAATTTCGCAGGGGCGCTGCATCGACGTCATTGAAATCGACGGCGCGTCGAACAACGGCGTGGAACAGGTGCGCACCATCCGGGATGCCGTGCGTTATACGCCGAGCAGGGACAAGTACAAAATGTACATCATTGATGAAGTGCATATGCTGACAAAAGGGGCGTTCAATGCCCTGCTGAAGACACTCGAGGAACCGCCGGCACATGCACTGTTCATTTTTGCGACCACGGAACCGCATAAAATGCCTCCGACGGTCATTTCCCGCTGCCAGCGGTACGATTTCAGACGCATAGCAACAGAAGATATTGTTGGTCAACTGCGCAGCATCTGCTCAGCCGAAAACATCGACGCTGAGGAAAATGCCCTTTTCGCCATCGCGCGCAAGGGTGACGGTTCGATGCGTGATGCGGAGAGCATCTTCGACCAGGTTGTCGCCTTCAGCGGCAGCAGCCTGCGTTACGATGACGTGCGACAGGTTCTGCATATTGTTGATCAGGACACTTTTTTTTCACTCACGAATCTGATCATTACTAAAAACACCCGCGAGGGCTTTGCGCTCGCCGAGGATGTTGTAATGAGCGGGTACGATATTCAGGATTTTCTGGCCGGTCTCGAAGAACACCTGCGGAATCTTCTCGTGGTACGGTCCACCGGAGATACGCGGCTTATCGAGGCCCCTGAAGACATCCGTGATCGCTATCGCAGCGATGCGGAACAGTTCACCGAAGGCGACCTGCTTCGTCTGCTCAAACTCAATGCGCAGACCATGCAGGCCATCAAGTTCAGTCCCCAACCTCGCCTGAAATTCGAAATTGCGCTAATCGACATGATCAAGATGGACAGCACCGTCGAGATCAGCACGTTGCTGGCGCAGATCGAGCAGGGCGGCGTCTCTCTGCCGCATGGTGGCGGCACCGCATCCGGAAACAGTCCAACCGGGAATTCGTCTCAGGGACATTCCACCGTGAAGAGCAACGCATCGGTGAAGGGCAGCGCAGCTGCGCGCCCCTCAGCTGCCGCTGCCGCTCCGCCCACAACCGCGTCGCCACCTGCCGCCGAGAACCGACCGCATCGGGAGTCGAATGCGACTGAACCCCTGCGCCAGGCAGAAGAACGCTTCCGCCAGGCACTCAATTCCGCCTCGCTTTCCGCCGCCGGTTCGCATAAAGCGACCGTCCCCGGAGAAGCCGAACCGGCACAGGGCGAACAGCCTTCATCTTCACCGGAAAACCCTCCTCATCCCATCGTACAGATGCTCATCAACAACCTCGACGCAGAACTGCTGCCGCGGCACTAATGCCCCTGCAGTCGAGCACAGCTTCCCGGCCCGGGATATAACACACGTTTTTTCAAGAGACATTGCCATGTTCATCAACAGCATCTCCGGTGCGGTCACGGATCTCACCCCGAACAGCCAGACGCGTTTTCTCTGTACGGTTTCCCTCAGCGTTCCCCATGATGAAATCAGCATCATCCAGCCCGGACGCCTCATTGCCGCGGAGAACATGTTCCATGCTGCCCGTGACAAGCGCTACACCATCCTGCAGATCGTGGATTATTTCCCCGTTCCCGAGGAAAAGAAATCTTCGAAAAAGAACCTGGTGACCCTCACCTGCACGTCCACACCGATCGGACAGGAGCTACGCTACAAGAATGCCAAGACCGGGCCGGAAATTCAGGGCGCAGACACTTTCCCCGCATTTGACGGCGCGGCGCATGTTCTCGACGACGACATCACCCGCAGCGTCATCCATCATATCGCCCCGGAAAGCCGGCTCGAGGAGAATGGGTCGAGGGTGGATATCGGAAAGTACCGCAGCAACCCTGATGTGAAAGTCGGTCTTGACGCTGCGGCCCTCCTGCGCGGTAACGCAGCCGTGATCAGCGCACGTCCCCGTGCACGCACTACGATCGCAACCAACCTGATTCAATCCCTGTTGCAGCAGTCGGAAACACCGGTTCATGTCGTGTACTGCGATGTGAACAATCATGGCACGCTGTCGCTCGCTCCACAACTGACGCATTTTCCGCACGCCAGTGTGCTCTGTCTGAACGACAAATTCGTCCCCGCCAGTGTATTCTCGGCAATGCGCAATCCCGGAGACCGTTCCGCACACAAGCGCGCGGTACTCGATTATCTCGATATGATGATTCTCCCCTCCGTTCTCGAGCAGCGCCGTCATGATTTCAGTTTCCCCATTTCCACGTGGATGCGTGAAAATCGCGTGACCATCTTCCGTCCCAATGAGCAGACGGTCGATCAGTTCATTACGGAAATCAGTGTCGATATCCTCGACGGGCTCGAGGAGGATGTCGAGGAATACATGAACGAACTGATGAACGGCATTGCGGAAACATACCGTGGAGAGCGCTTCTCGGAGAAGAATACCAAGGACATGCTCGACATGATCGACGATTTCAGCCAGGAATCAAAAAGTCATGCCGCCCGCCGTACGCTGTACGATCTCAAGGCGGAAATCCAGTCCGTCTTCGAGACCTATTCGAAGGATGTTCCTCCCGCGACGCGCAAGACGATACAGGACCTCGTCGGCCAACTGAACAGCGACGACAAGTCCAGCCTCCTTGTCGTCCAGGGACAGAAGACCACCGACATCCTGCGCTTTATCGGCACGCTCTCGCAGACGCTCATCGACGAGCGCCTGAAACGCCTGAAGATCCGCACCCCGGTGCTGTTCATCTTCAACAATATCGACGAATACGTCGGCCGCAACGGTGCAGGGCTGCGCGAAGCGGGCTCCGACCGTTTCAATGACACACTGCAGACGCTGCTGACCAATGGACGCAGGCATGGACTCGGTTTCTGCCTCACCCTGGAAACAGCAGCATCGCTTGATCAGCAGCTGGCGCGGAAAATTCAAACTTACTTCATCGGTCCCATCACCTTCGCGGAAGAGCCCGCGGGTATCGCTGACCTCCTCAATCTCTCGCAGCACTTCCTGCAGCCGGCCGTGCGGTATGAGGACGGCGACTTCCTCTACACCGCATCCGACTCGCCATACCATCGGCGCGTCCCCCTGCCCGTCATCACACAGAAAAACGCGGAAAACATTCACCAGTATCTCGACGAGATGAAGGTGGAGCAGGAACGCCGCCGCCAGGAATACATGGCACAGGAGGAGGAACGCCGCAAACGACAGGAACAGGAGCGTGAAGAACGCCGCAAGCGCGAGGAGAAGGAACGCGAAGAACGTCGCAAACGCGAAGAGAAAGAGAAGGAAGAAGCCGAACGTCGCAAGAAGGAAGAGGCGGAAAAGCAGCGCCTCGAAGATGAGCATGAGGATGACGCTGAGCAATCAGAAGACGATGCCCAGGAGGAGAAGACGTCCTCCTCTTCGTCGGCGAAAAGCTCCTCATCAAAAAGCACCACGCGTTCGCGCCGCCGCCGCGGCGGGAAGCACTCCCGCAGTGAAGACAGCGAGGCCCGGGAATCAGATAAGACCGGGGATGACGAAGCTGGAGAGGACAGCGCACCGGAATCAGGCGATGCCGGTACTGCAAAGATAGAAAAAACCTCAGACCAGAAAGCTGATGAGCAGAAGGCCGCGGACAAGAATGCAGACGGTGAAAAGGATTCTGCGAAGGAAGAGAAGCCTGCACGTAAGTCCACACGCGGGAAGCGCGGTGGTCGCGGCAGAAAGACCGGCAGAAAGGAAGAGCCCGCATCCAGCAGCAGTTCCGCGAAGGAGGATAGTGAAAAATCCTCCGATGCGGCGAAGAGCAGCTCTTCATCCACTCTCACCATCGAAGAATTTGATCCCAATGCCGGAAAGAGCAAGGCTGACAACCACAAGGGTGAGGACCAATCCGGCAAACAATCCTCAGCAGGCAATACCGATGAAAGCGGCGCGACCGCAGATGCCGATTCCTCCGAAGACAAGGAGAAACAGCCTGAGAAAAAGCCGCAGAAACGCGCGCCACGCCGCGGAGCGCGTCGTGGAACGGGACGCTCTCGCAAGAGCTCGTCCACATCATCGGACAAGAAAGGAGACGATGAATGAGGTTAGTATCCTGGAATGTCAATGGAATCCGTGCCGCTGCGAAGAAAACCTTTTTTGATTACCTCGAGGACGAAGCTCCTGACGTGCTCTGCGTCCAGGAAACCAAGGCGCACCCCGAGCAGCTCGACGAAACTCTGCTGACACCACCGGATTACTATACGTACTGGCATGCCGGAGAACGCAAAGGCTACAGTGGCGTCGCAACATTCACGCGCACACGTCCCGAAGATGTGCGTTCCGGAACGGACATCATTCCCATGGACACCGAGGGACGCGTCCTGCGCACCGCGTACAAGGACTTCGTTCTGTACAACATTTATTTCCCCAATGGCGGTCGGGGTGAGGAACGTCTTCGTTTCAAACTCGATTTTTATGATCAGATCCTGGATCACTTCGAGGAAGAACGAAAATCCGGCACTCCGCTGGTCATCTGCGGCGATGTCAACACCGCACACAAAGAGATCGATCTGAAAAACCCCAAGCAGAACGAGAAGACTTCGGGCTTCATGCCCATCGAACGGGCATGGCTCGATCGCATAACCGAACTCGGCTACGTTGATACCTTCCGGCATTTCCATCCCGATGCCGCCGACCACTATTCCTGGTGGGACATGCGGACACGCGCCCGCGATCGGAATGCGGGCTGGCGTATCGACTATTTTATCGTGACGCCGGATTTCCTTCCGCAATGCAAGGACGCATCGATACAGATGGATGTCATGGGGTCGGACCATGCACCCGTTGTTCTCGATGTGAAATAGCGCCGCGCAGGCACTTACCACCGCAAAATCGGCAGACTCGCCTGCATTTGCAGGATCACCGCGGCGTCATCGAATTCGGTGGCGCCGTACCAGGTCAGCTCCGATTCGATTGCAATCCCTCCCAGCTTCCCGAGTTCCCAGCTCCCCGCTGCCATCCACCCCTGGCTGAAGGATGTAACATTCACCGTATTGTCGAACGACGTCGCATGTGAGCGCACGATATACCCTCCCGTCCCGGCATACAGTGTTACCGCCTCGTGCACTGGCATGGAGAATACGAGCAGAACGGGGACGGCAGTCAGTGTCAGTGCTGCGCTGGTCGGACCAAAGGGGGTGTCAACTTCGGAGATATCATAATGATAGAAGAACGTCCATCCGGTTTCCACGCCCATGCGCAGCCGATGATCGGGATGCCACATCAGACGCAGATGTCCCGCTGCACCATACTTGCGTACATCCCCTTCGATATCCACCGCATGCAGGTAATGCGCGAGACCACCGCCTGCAGTGAGGACGATGGAAAAGTCATCGTCACCAGATTCCTGTGCGTGGGATGCATTGTATGACAGCAAGAGCAGCACTATGACGAGAAGTCGTTTCATTGCCTGTAGTAATAATATGCGACGAGGGAAGGATAATTTGTCAGCATCCCGTTGAAATTCCCATCCCGCAGATATGCTTCAATAAATTTCGCATCGTCCAGTGTCCATACCAGGACCTTTCTTCCTTCCCCCTGCATCTCCTGCACCGCTGCATTCTGTGTCCCCAACGTCCATCGCGGCGCCCAGAACTCCGCCTGTGTCTGCCGTACGAGATCCAGGCTGAGCTCACAGAGCACATCCGCCTCGGCGTAATCCGTCAGCCTGAGCAGCTCCTGCACTTTGTCGTCATCAGGCAGTCCTATCACGATGGTCAGGTCACGTCCGAATATCCGGGCGCTGTCGGCATAACTCTTCTGTATCTCGCGAAGCAGTGACAGTGGGACCGAGGGTTTGCTGTCCAGCCAGACAAAACGCAGATCCGTCTGACGCAGTATCGTGGCGAGCATCCGCTTGAGCGTGGGTATGCGCTCGCCGTTCCGCAGCCGCACAAAGGTTTCGAGCTGCGCTATCGTATAGTCGCTGATGGCCCCGACGAGACCGGATTTCTGCGTGAGACGCAGATTGAGTTTTTCATCGTGATAAATGACGGGTACGCCGTCGCTGGTAAGCTGCACGTCGATTTCCACACCGTTTGCGCCGAAGCGTTCCGCGAGGCGCACGAGTTCCGCCGAGTTTTCCGATGCCGGAAGCAGGTCCGAATTCCGTCCTCCGGCCCGGTGCGCGAGGATGAGAAAGGGGGTGCTTTCCTCATGTACGGGACGCTGCCAGACAAGCGTGATGTCGCGTCCACTCTGTCCGCTACTCGTGTTAAACTGCCCACGGGCCACCACCTGCCCCTGTCGGGGTCGCTGTCCTCTCTGCAGCATACCGCCTCCCTGTTCCGGTGCTATGGTGAGCTGCAGAACACCAGTTTCGGTGTTGACCAGCCTGCGCCAGTATCCTGCAAGGGTAAGTGTGGAATCGACAGCCCCGCTTTCCAGGAAGCAGTACGTGGCATCGCGACCGGTGAATACCGACAGTCCCCCGCCGCCATATTTCAGCACAATCTCATCCCCGAGAAATTGTTCCCCGTCCGTCACGGCATACACGCCTTCCATGGCCATCATGGTCGCTTCGCTCAGGCGCGTCATTCCCGCCAGGCTGCCTGAAGGATCGAAGTCAGGGATGATGACGGATTCCGCATCCTCCGTACAGGAGAGCAGACAGCAGGATGCCAGTATGATCAGCAGGGAGCGTATCACAGAAGAATGCCGAAAATCAGTTCAGAATACAGGAGTTTTCGCTTGAATGTGGAGAAGGCGAACCAGGACTGGTAATGGAAATCTGTCCATGCCAGCCGGACACCGAGCAGGGCGTGGGTGTTTTTCCAAAACGGTTGTTCGAGTATGGCCGTGGCGGCCAGGCCGGCGAGACGGTTGCCCGTATTCCGCACCTCATTGTCACCGGCAAAACTGCGCACTGCCTGCAGCCAGATTGCCTCACCGCGTACCGTCACCCCGATGTCACCTGTACGGCGTCCCACAGAGATATACGGGTAGTGCGTCCAGCCGTTTGCCCGGTTATCGAAGCCTTCGAAATCCACGAAACCGAACCAGAGCGCGACATCGTACCCCGCCGCAGCCGAAACGACACCGAGATCGCAGGACCACCGGGCACCGAGGCGAAACTGATTGGTCACATACTGCAGAATCGCCTCCCCTGTGAGATCCACACCATGCGACAGTCCAAGCGTCCCGCGTACGTCGAGCGACGGCGCCTTGTTGATTTCCTCCTCGACGACATCCTGCGGCAGTGTAAGCATGCGGAGTCCGACAGCACCACGCAGCTCCCCTGCCGCACCGGCAGCAGGGAAATACAGCCATTCCTCCGCACTCTGTGCAGGTGTGCTGCGCACTCCGATCAACAGCAGGAGGCCGGGAAGCAGTATACTTCGCAAAAGCTTCATGACTGGAAATTACTTTGATTTTGTGCGAAACGGAAGCCCATCCCTGTGAACCGGATGCGTGCATCCCGCCGCCGCCAGCAGGCACGGTGATCATGGAGCGCTCCTTCATTATTGCGCCCGCATTCAGTATTATTCATGTTTCACCTCATCGTTACAGAGAGATCATGGAACGCTTCTTCATACTTGATGGCATGGCCATCGCCTACCGTGCGTATTTCGCGTTCATCAATCGTCCCCTGATAAATTCGAAGGGAATGAACACCAGCGCGATCTACGGGTTCGTCAGCACGCTGGAGAAAATCCTGACCGACGAGAAGCCGGAGCACATCGCCGTCGCCTTCGACACCGCCGCACCGACCTTCCGTCACAAACGCTATCCGGAATACAAGGCCACGCGGGAGAAAATGCCTGATGACATGGTAGAGCAGCTCCCCTACCTCAAACAGGTTGTCGAAGCGTACCAGATTCCCGTGCTCGAAATGCCGGGTTACGAAGCGGATGACATCATCGGCACACTCGCGCGCCGGGCCGAGAAGGAAAAACTGTTCTGCTGCCTGGTGACGCCGGACAAGGATTTCATGCAGCTGGTGACAGAGAATATTGTGCTTTACAAACCGGGAAAGGCGGGGGACAGCTATGACATCATCGATATCGCAGGCGTGAAGGAAAAGTTTGGTGTTGCGCCAGAGCAGGTGATAGACGTCCTCGGACTCATGGGCGACCAGTCTGACAACATTCCGGGCGTTCGGGGCATCGGTGAGAAAACCGCGATTCCCCTCGTGCAGCAGTTCGGCTCCATTCCGGCCCTCTACGAGCGCCTCGACGAAGTGACGAAAAAAGGCGTGCACAAGAAGCTCTCCGAGCAGCAGGAAGAGGCCATGCTCTCCCGCGAACTCGTGACAATCGATATCGATGTCCCTGTCGAGGTCGATCCCATGGATCTGCGCTTTACGGTGAAGGACAGTGCGCGGCTGCGTGAACTGTACACGGAACTGGAGCTCAAACGATTCCTCGACAGACTCGATGAGGAAAGCGACGGCGAAAGCGCAGGTGGGAGTATCGGCCTGCGGGATATCGAAAGCGTGGAGCATGAATACATCACGGTGACGGATACCGGCGCCCTGCAGGCGATGGTGAAGGAGATTGCGGCCGCCGATGAGTTCTGTTTCGATACGGAAACCAGTGGCACCAATCCGATGCTGTCGGAGCTGGTCGGACTCTCCTTTTCCGTGCGTCCCCATCACGGCTGGTATGTCCCGGTCAACGCTGAGCTCAGTCGTGACGAAGTACTCGAGGCCGTGCGCCCTCTGTTCAGCGGCACGCAGACGGTCATCGGACAGAACCTGAAATTTGACCTCCTCGTGCTGCGCAAATACGGTGTCGAAAGCATGCAGCCGCTGTACGACACCATGCTCGCCGCGTACATCCATCGTCCGGAAGGGGATCATTCCATGGACGCCCTGGCGCTGCAGCATCTGCAGTACCGGCCCGTATCCATCACGACGCTGATCGGGAAGGGTAAGGATCAGAAATCCATGGCCGACATCCCGCTCGAAGATGTGGCGCCGTACGCCACCGAAGATGCGGATATTACGCTGCAGCTTGCAGCCGCGCTGCGCGGAGAGATTCAGGAAACGGGACAGGAAAAGCTGCTTGACGAGATCGAGTTTCCCCTCGTCCATGTCCTCACCCGCATGGAACATCGCGGTGTGAAAATCGATACGGCGATACTGGAGGACATTTCTTCAGAGATGGAAGGACAGATTGAACATGCAACCGGCGAAATTCACTCGATGGCCGGTGAGGAGTTCAATATCAATTCCACGAAACAGCTCGGGCAGGTTCTTTTTGAGGAGCTGAATCTTCCGGCACGGAAGAAAACCAAGACGGGATATTCCACCGATGTGTCCGTCCTCGAATCCCTGCTCGGCACGCATCCGATCATTGAGCAGATTCTGCAGTACCGGCAGCTGACGAAGCTGAAATCCACCTACGTCGATGCCCTGCCCCGCCTGATCCATCCCGAAACGGGCCGCGTGCATACCTCCTACAATCAGGCCGTGGCCGCGACGGGCAGGCTCAGTTCCACCGACCCCAACCTGCAGAATATCCCTATCCGCACTGAGGCGGGCCGCGAAATCCGCAGGGCCTTCGTCGCCGAAGACAGCGGCGCGGTTCTGCTTTCCGCAGATTACTCCCAGATTGAGCTGCGGCTGGCCGCGGAGATTTCCGGCGATGAACACATGATCGAGGCCTTTGCCAGCGGCGAGGACATCCACAGCAGCACGGCTATGCGTCTTTTCGATGTCTCCGCCGGGGATGTCACTCCCGACCAGCGCCGCATGGCAAAAACTACGAATTTCGGGATTCTTTACGGGATCAGTGCCTTCGGACTGGCACAGCGCCTGGGTATCGACAACAACGATGCAAAGGAACTGATCGACCGCTATTTCGAGAAGTACCCACGTATCAACGACTACATCGCCAGCACCATCGGCTTCGCAAAGGAGCACGGCTACGTGGAGACGATGCGGGGACGCCGACGCTACATCCCTGACATCAACGCGAAAAACCGGAACGTGCGCATGTTCGCCGAGCGCACCGCCATCAACGCCCCCATCCAGGGCAGTGCAGCCGACATGATTAAAATTGCCATGATCAATATCGAAGCAGAAATGCGCAGACGTGAACTCATGAGCACTATGATCATGCAGGTGCATGACGAACTGGTGTTTGAAGTCCCGGAGGCAGAAGTCGAGGAAGTCCGCACCCTCGTGGTAGACCTGATGCGCAACGCGCTCGACCTCCGCGTGCCCATCGACGTCGAAGCAGGCACGGGAACGACCTGGCTGGAGGCACATTGATGAATCCGCGGAAGCAGCTTATTGGCATTCTCGCGCTGCTTGTGCTGTCGATCGTGTTCTGGGACTCCATCATCCTCATTCCGGTCAAGCTCTTCGTCGTGGTTCTCCATGAATGCAGCCATGCCCTTGCCGCAATCCTGACCGGCGGAAGTGTCGACCATATCGTGATTGACGCGCGCATCGGCGGCATGGCGGTCACCCAGGGTGGATGGCCCTGGCTCGTGGTATCGAGTGGATATCTCGGCAGCATGCTGCTCGGCGGCAGCATTTTCCTCCTCAGCCTGCGTCGGGGCAGCGCCGTCGCTGTCAGCATCGTCACAGGCGCCGCCCTGCTGCTCATAGCCGCCTTCTTTGTCCGTAATGCCTTCGGTCTTATTTTTACCCTGCTGGCAGGGAGCGCATTGCTCGCCGCGGCACGCTGGCTGCCTGAACGCTGGCTTCAGCTGACCGTACAATACCTCGGCGCCATGAGCTGCCTCTACGCGCTCGTCGATGTCAAGGAGGACTTGCTCACGCTGCAGGATCGGGTGACCGACGCCAGCATACTCGCTGGCATGACAGGAATTCCCGCCATTGTCTGGGGTGTGCTCTGGAGTGCGCTGGCCCTTCTGGTGTTCTCCCTCATCCTGCGTGCGGCCTGGCGCGGGACGGCGGGGCGCTCCCCTTCAGAACTGCCGCGGTCACATTGAACGCTCCGTAAGGACGGAATATGCACAAACTGCATATTTTTGGGCGGCACAATATGCAGAAACTGCATAATTCACGGCGCCGGTTTATGCAGAAACTGCATAATTCGTATGGCACAGCCTCGTAGAGGCGTCCTGGAAGCTCGAATGGCGCCAGCACTGACAATCACATCATCAAAGACACAATATTCATGACACCACGTATGACCGTCCGTTTCGCACCGAGTCCCACTGGCTATCTGCATGTGGGCGGCGCGCGCACCGCAATTTTCAACTGGCTGTTCGCCCGCAGTGCCGGGGGACGTTTTCTCCTGCGCATCGAGGACACAGACCGGCAGCGGAGCAGCGAGGAAATGACGCGGGAAATTCTCGGGGGATTGCACTGGCTGGGCGTTGAATGGGATGAGGAACCCGTGCTGCAGTCCACCCGTGCCGAACGCCATCGGGAAGAATGCCTCCGACTGCTCGCGGAAAACCGGGCGTACTGGTGCTATTGCAGCAGCGAAGATCTTGACGCGAAGCGTGCGGCTGCGGAAGCCGCGGGCGGCGCGTTCCTGTATGACGGACATTGCCGACATCTTACGCCGGAAGAGCGTGCGGAAAAGGAAGCCTCCGGGACCCCGAAAGTACTGCGTTTCCACGTCCCTGACGGCCGCACGGTGTTCAATGACATCGTCCATGACGAAACCTCTTTCAGCAACGAGGAAATCGACGATTTCGTGCTGCTTCGTTCGGACGGTTCGCCGACATATATGGTCGCGGTCGTGGTCGACGACCATGACATGGGGATCACGCATGTGCTGCGCGGCGACGACCATCTTTCCAACACGCCGAAGCAGGTGATGCTGTATCACGCACTGGATTATGAGACCCCGCAGTTCGGCCATCTCCCCCTGATACTTGGCGGGGATAAAAAGCGGCTGTCGAAACGGCATGGCGCCACCTCCGTCGGGGAATTTCAGCAGCGCGGCTACCTTCCCGAAGCCATGTTCAATTTCCTGGCCCTTCTCGGTTGGTCGCCCGGTGACGATCGCGAAGTGCTCTCACGCGAAGAACTGGTGGAAGCCTTCGATATCCGCCGCGTGCTCAAGAAAAGCTCCGTCTTTGACGAAGAGAAACTGATGTGGATGAACGGACAGCACATTCGCCTGCTCAACGACAGGGAACTGCTCGATCGCATTCTGCGTCACCGCCCTGATTCGCTCGACGACGTCGCGCGTGAGGATTTCACTCCCATTGTCCCGCTGATGAAAGAGCGCATGGCATTGCTGCCGGACTTCTTCACGAACGGCATGTATTTTTACCGCGATCCGGAAGAATACGACGAAGCCGGTGTGAGCAAACGGTGGAAAGCCGACACTCCGGCCACCCTCACTTCCCTGCTTCCGAAACTCGAAGAATGCGCATTCACTGCCGCGGCACTTGAAGAACTCATCCGGGCCCATGCCGAGGAACTCGAGATGGGGGCAGGAAAGCTCATTCACCCCATCCGCCTCGCCCTGACCGGCAGCACGGCATCACCGAGTCTGTTCGATATGATGGAAGTGCTGGGACGTGAAACCTGCCTGCGGCGGCTGCACCGGGCGTTGGAGCAAATCCATGTCCCTGCCCCCTGATTGTTTGCCTGTGATACGTCAATACAGTAGTTTGAGATAATGGAAAAGAAGCACTTCATACGGCTTCACAACGCAGTGTTTTACGGCTACCATGGCAATCACCATGAGGAGCGCCACCTCGGGGGACGCTTCCACATCGATGTGGACATGGAAACAGACATTACTTCCGCGGCGGAAAGTGACAGCCTCGAACGCACGGTGAATTACGAGGCTGTATACAATCTGATCGAAGACATTGTCACGAAACAGACGCATAAATTGATAGAGACCGTCGGGAAACGCATCGCGGATGCCATCCTTGCGGAATTCGTGGAAGTTCGCGGCGTCGTGGTGCGCGTACGCAAACCCGGCGTTCCCATCAAAGGCGTCATTGATTGCGTGGAAATTGAAGTCAATGAGCATCGCTGACCCCACAAGGGTCTTTCTCGGTCTCGGATCGAATATCGGCGATCGCAAGGGCTACCTGCGACTGGCGCTGACGCTGATCGCACAGCTCGAAGGTACCGAGATCGAACAGGCGTCCAGCATTTATGAAACGGAGCCCTGGGGCGAACCCGACCAGGACCCCTTCTACAACGCAGCGGCGGAAATTCGCACCACGCTTGCACCGGCCGAGCTGCTCAGAGCAGTAAAGGATATCGAGCTTCGTATGGGACGCGTTTCGACGCGCAAGAACGGGCCGCGTATCATTGACATTGATATTCTGCTTTACGCGGACAGCGTTCTCGACGAAGGGGACCTCTCCATTCCCCACCCGTTTCTCGCGCAGCGGAATTTCGTTCTCGAACCTCTTCGGGAAATCGCCGGCACGCTCCGGCATCCCGTCGAGCATCGGAGTATTGATGAGCTCGCCCGGCTGTGTAAAGACGGCGGAGAGATCAGAAACACCGGCGACATCCTGACCACAACGGGTTGACCTAAACGGAAACAGCATGCAACGAGACGTCCGATATATCGCTATCGAAGGAGTGATCGGGGCGGGAAAAACCAGCCTCGCACGCCTGCTGCATGAAAGGATGGGGGGACAGCTCGTCCTCGAAAAATTCGAGGAGAATCCTTTCCTCGAACGCTTCTACCAGAATCCTGAACGCTACGCTTTTCAGACCCAGCTATTCTTCCTTCTCACCCGCTTCAAGCAGCTGCAGACACTGGCGCAGCAGGAATTGTTCAGCGAATATCTGATTACCGATTATATTTTTGAGAAGGACAAAGTGTTTGCCCATCTCAATCTGCAGGATGACGAATTGCATCTCTATGACATGCTTGCGGCGAACATGGAAAAATCGCTGGCCAAGCCCGACCTCGTGGTCTACCTGCAGTCAAGCGTCGATCGCCTGATGCAGAATATCAGGCTTCGGGGGCGCGACTTCGAGCGCGCCATGTCACGGAAATACATTTCAGATCTGAACGACGCCTACAATTATTTTTTCTTTCGCTACAAATCGAGTCCGCTGCTCATCGTCAACGCCACGGAAATCGATTTTGTGAAGCATGAAGACCATCTCGACGAACTGATCCGGGAAATCACGAAGCCGGATCACGTTGCTGTCGAATATTATACTCCCATGTCACGCTTACCCCGGGATTCCTGATGCTGTTCCGTTTCATTTTCATTGCCATCATCAGCTGGCTGGTGTATTCACTCTTTCGCCGGCTCTTCGGGGGAAGTCAGCGTTCTTCCGCCAGCCGTGGCCCGTTTCAGCGTACGGCGCGCAAACGCCGTTTCGACGGTCAGGCGGTGGATGCGGATTTTGAAGAGCTCGACGACAGGAACAATGACGAATAGCGGCCCGCGTTGTCATGAAATTTCTTGAGAAATCCTTCAAACGCCTGCTTTTCGGATTCGTGCGCCTGTTCGTGCACGTCCGAAAGGTCACCACGGTGCCGAGGAACTCCGTCAAGAATATCCTCGTCGTCCGTCAGCATAATCAGCTCGGAGATATGCTCTGTGCTGTTCCTCTCTTCCGCGCACTGCGTACCACCTATCCCAATGCGCATATCGCCCTCCTTGCCAGGCCGCTGAACAGTGAAATACTTCGCGGCGCCCCGTTTCTCGATGAAATCATCGTCTACGACAAGAATAAATTCATCCGCTCCCCGTTTCAGGTCTGGCGCTTCGGGCGCGCTCTGCGCCGAAGGAAATTCGATTTGGCCATTACCCCTGCAACGGTGTCCATGTCCGTCACCAGCGACGTCCTGACATTCTTCTCGCGTGCTGACCGCCGTATCGGCCCCGGATCGCTCAACGGGAAAAGCAATCTTACCGCGTACTATTACAATGTGAAGGTCGATCTCGACTGGCGCCGCGATCCCACGCGGCATCAGACACAGCGCAATCTCGATATCGCAAGCATCCTCGTCCTCGACCCCGTGTCTCCCGAACTCGAAATAGGCCTCAGCGAGGAGGAAATCGCGCAGGGGAAAGAGACCATCATGCAGAAAAGCGGTGGACGCGACATCGTCATTGGTTTTCATCCCGGTGCGGCAAAAATCCCGAATCGCTGGGACGCCCTGCGCTTTGCTGAGATCGCGAACCGCTGCGCTGAAATCTACGGTGCGTTCATCGTCATCACCGCCGGTCCCGATGACGACGCTCCCTTGCACGAGATGACACTCAACATGCCGAATGCCTGCCTGATCATGCAGAATGAACCGATTCGCGACGTCGCCGCGGTGATCAGCAACTGTGACGTGTATGTCACGAATGATACGGGCATGATGCATGTAAGCGCCGGTGTCGGCACACCGACCCTCAGCCTCTTCGGTCCCACGGATCCCCTGCAATGGGCCCCGCTCGGAGACGCGCACCGTTTCATTCTCGGCCGCAATGGCAGCGTCGACACCATCCCCATCGAAAAAGTCTGGAAGGTACTGACCAACATGCTCCGCAGCATCCTCAGCCAGTCCACCACCCTGTTGGAGGACGAAGAGGAATATCAGGAACCCAGGCACTGAACGCACGAGAACATCCATGCCCGACAACATCCGCAAACTTGCTGCCATCGATCTCGGGACGAATTCTTTTCATCTCGTGATTGCCGACATCAAAAGCAACGGCAAGTTCACCATGCTCGGGAAGGACAAGGAGGTGGTACGCCTCGGGGAAGGGATGACGGATATGAAACATCTCGGCGAGGAGGCCATGGATCGCGCAGTCGATACGCTGCGGCGCTTCTCGCTGATCGCGCAAACGCACGGGGCACCCATTCGCGCGGTGGCTACGAGCGCGGTGCGTGAGGCACTGAATCGCGACGAGTTCCTCCGGCGTGTGCGTGACGAATTGCAGATCGAGATCGAAGTCGTCAGCGGCTACGAGGAAGCGCGTCTTATTTATCTCGGTGTTTTGCAGGCATTGCCGGTGTATAAGGAATCCACCCTGCTGGTCGATATCGGTGGCGGCAGCACGGAATTCCTTGTCGGCGAGGAAGGCAGCGTACATTACGCCAACAGCCTCAAGCTGGGCGCGGTGCGCCTGACCAGGCGCTACTTCAGTGGAAAGACACTGAAGAACAAGGATATTGACGCCTGCCGCGCTCACCTGATCGGCGCACTCGATCCTGTCGTCCGAGCCATAAAGAATCGTCCCCTCACCGCTGTGGTCGGCAGCTCCGGCACCATCCTGAATGTTGCCGGTATGATACTCGCCGCCCGGGGTGAGGAATTCAACCAGGATGAAGGGAATGTCACAATTGAGAAGAAGGACCTCAAGCGCATTACGAGTGACGTGCTTTCCAGGAAAACCGTGGGGTTACGCAGGGCAATACCGGGCCTGGATCCCGCACGTGCGGACATCATCGTGGCTGGCATCCTCATTCTTGAACAGGTGTTCGAACAGTTGAAACTCGACACAATGGTAACGAGCAAGTATGCCCTGCGCGAAGGCATTCTCCTCGATACACTGCAGAAACTGGTTGGCGAGGAACGCTCCGTCAACCATCTGACGGATATCCGGAAAGCCAGCATCTACCATCTCGCGGAATCCTGCCACTACGAAGCCCGACACGCTGCGACCGTCCGCAAGAACGCTCTTGCGCTGTTCGATCAGCTCCGGGAATTGCACGAACTGGGACACACTGACCGCGAGTATCTTGAAGCTGCCGCCGTACTGCACGACATCGGCTACCACATCTCGCATTCACAGCATCACAAACACAGCTACTACATCATTCGTCACAGTGAGCTGATGGGCTTTACGGACAGGGAAATCGAGATTGTCGCGAACATTGCCCGGTACCACCGCAAAAGCCATCCCCGCAGCAAGCACGAAGGCTTTCCCCGGCTCGTGGAAGAAGACCAGACCCGCGTGCGCAAACTCTCAGCGATGCTCCGGATCGCAGATGGACTCGACCGCCGGCACCGCGACATTTTCGCCAGTGTTCTCTGCGAGATCGGGAAAAAACATGTGACTATCTCACTGGGACTCAAAAGAGATACCGATTACAGCATCGAAGTCTGGGGTGCCGAACGCCGCAAAGAACTCTTTGAAGAAGTGTTCAGCAGAAAAGTCTCTATCATGGTCGAAACCGACACCTGACATCCTACAACGGATCTTTCCATCGTTCGATTTTTCCATCTTTCCATTTTTACCCCTCCATCCATCATTCCCCCTCCTTCCTTCTCACACATTTTTCCTATCTTGCACATTCACCATGTCTCACAAGCATCGACAGCAGATCCATGGTCGACGTGTATATTGAACAGCTCTCCGATCATGTCGGTGAGGAAGTCACCCTCAAGGGTTGGCTGTACAACAGCCGCGAAGGCGGGAAAATCGTTTTTCTCATTCTCCGTGACGGAACGGGACTCTGCCAGTGCGTGGTCACGCCCGACAGCGTCTCGGAAGCCGACTGGGAAAAAGCCAGGTCACTGACGCAGGAATCTTCCTTCATGGTGACCGGCAGTGTGCGCTCGGATGAACGTGCGCCGGGCGGTTTCGAGATGGATGTCACTGCGCTGGACGTGGTCACGATCGCTGAAGAATACCCCATCACCCCGAAAGAACACGGGATTGAATTTCTTGCCGACCGGCGCCATCTCTGGATTCGCTCCCGCAGACAGGTGGCGATCCTGCGCATTCGGCACAGTATTATCCGTGCCATACGCAATTTCTTCGATGACCGGGGGTTCGTGCTTTTCGACGCTCCTGTTCTTACACCAAACGCCGTTGAAGGAACGTCAACGCTGTTTGAGACTGAATATTTCAAACTCGGGAAAGCATATCTCACGCAGTCGGGTCAGCTCTACGGCGAAGCCGGCGCCATGGCGCTCGGGAAAGTCTACGTGTTCGGACCGACCTTTCGCGCGGAGGAATCGAAAACGCGCCGCCACCTGACCGAATTCTGGATGGTGGAACCGGAGATGGCCTGGTTCGATCTCGAGGACGACATGAACCTCGCCGAAGAATTCATTTCCCATATTGTCCAGACCGTGCTGAAGGAGCGTCCCGCTGAGTTGAAAGAACTCGGACGCGATCTTTCCGTGCTCGAGAACATCATGGCTCCTTTCCCGCGTCTCTCCTACGACGAAGCTGTGGAAATGCTGCACAGCGAAAAGACTGCGAAAATGGTCGATGAGAAACAGGCTTCCGCAGAAAAGGAACGCGGGGAATTGCTTGCAGAACTCGAAGACAACAAAGCGAAATACAATCAGGTCAAGCAGTGGCAGCGCAAGAAATTCGACAGCCGCGAAATCGAGATCAACAACCGCGTAGCGGAACTCGACGAATTGCTGCGCAACCTCCCGAAATGGAAGGAATCCGCCGCGAATTTCGAGCATGGCAATGACCTCGGCGGTAGCGACGAAACGCTGCTCACCTGGTACTTCGATCGTCCCGTCATCGTACATCGCTATCCCGCGGCCGTCAAGGCCTTCTACATGAAGCGGGATCCTGAAGACGAGAGCAAAGCACTTGCGATGGACGTTCTCGCACCGGAAGGATATGGTGAGATCATCGGCGGCAGTCAGCGTGAAGACAATCTCGACTACCTGCTCGAACGCATCGAAGAGCATCAGCTCCCGCAGGAAGTATTTGAGTGGTTCCTCGATCTACGGCGTTACGGCAGTGTGCCCCATGCAGGCTTCGGTCTCGGCGTCGAGCGCACCGTGGCATGGATCTGCGGCCTTGATCATGTGCGGGAAACCATCCCCTTCCCGCGGTTGATTCATCGCAACAAGCCGTAAACGAGTTTCTAGCGCAAGAGACATGAAGGGCGATGCTGTGCATCGCCCTTCATCCATATTATATCTTCTGTCGACTGACGATCAGGTCAGGGTAAGCAGGGTGATCTCCGGGGGACAGTTGATGCGGATGGGAATACCGACGGTGCCGATTCCACGCGTGATATACATCTGGGTGTCGTCATGCTCGTAGAGTCCTTCAATGTACCCGGAATACAGCGAAGCGATGGTCACCACAACGCCGAATGCACGCGCGAGCACGATCTGTCCCCCGTGCGTATGTCCGCTGACCATCAGATTGACTCCCCATTCCGATGCGTCCTCGAGGTAGTACGGTTTGTGGCAGAGCAGGATATTCGGAATACGGGGATCCAACCCATCTACCGCGGTTTTAAACTGGCTGTGAAAAGGATTTCCATCACTCACATCGTCGATGCCGATAAGGGCGAGCTGTTCCCCTTCGATATCGAGAACGGCATGTTCATTGCGCAGCATGTTCACGCCGGCGTGTTCCAGTTCATTGGAGACATGGTCTGCATCAGCGAAGTAGTCATGATTCCCGGTGCAGCCATAGACACCGTAGGGAGCCTTCAGATGACGAAACACATCGCATACAGGCTCGATCTCTTCGTTCTTGTTCTGAATGAAGTCTCCCGGCAGCAGTATGGCATCGGGCTTGAGCTTGTTGATATGTTTCACGTACGGCACCAGGTCTTTGCGCGACATGGTTGGACCGGAATGAATATCCGATATCATGGCGATGCGCGTACCGCGGAGTTTGTCCGGGAGCCCCGGCATGCGGATGGTTTTGTACACCACCTCGAAATCCGGCTCGCTTGCGATCTTGCCAAATGAAGGCCCACTGACTGAAATGACAGTGAGTCCAGTCAGACTCGTGCGAAGAAAGTCTCTCCGCCCCTGCTGAACGCCTCCGTCTGCATCGCTTCCAGCGCTGTCAGGCGTTGTGACGAGCTGTTTCTCTGCTTTTTGTTCTTCTATCATGCAATGATCCTTTTCCTAAAAAAAGCGGGCATCCTGTGATGCCCGTTTTCTTAACACGATAGTGTGCTGCAAAGTGCCGCTGAAGGTACCGGTACTGAAATCAGATGCGAACGACGACACCGATACCGATATTGAGCATATCGGTTTCCGACTGCTTGGCGTTCTCCTCACGAAGGATGGGGACATCATCCTCGTTCAGCTCAATGGATGTGGCATCGAAATATTTCGCCTCGCCCCCGTAGAGATAGCGCGCGCGCAGGTCGATAAGTACCTCTACACCCTGTCCAGTCTGGTTCGTCTCCCCACTGTACACGCGAAACATGATTCCACCGCCAGCGCCGTAGGAAAACGCGATATCGTCAAGATTCGTCGAGCCGGCGATTTCGCTGTCCTCGAAGCGCTCGTCTTCGACCTTGGACTCCGTCCAGAGGTACTTGAAGCCGGCCAGACCTTCGAAATACGGGCGAAATGCCCCATTCTGCGGCTGAACACGCAGGAAAAGATGTCCCAACGCGAGGTTGTTGCTGGTGGTGAGATCGACGTTCACGAGTTGTACTGTGCCGCTGAATGGTACGTTGAAGGTTTCACTGCCAAAGGAGGCAAATCCGAACGTACCGCCTGCAATGACGGGAAGATCAGGGATGACATAGCCGAGATCGAGGGTCAGTCCCACGCCGACATCATCGGTATTATCCTTGAAATCCGCCTGCGGAAGCGCAACGAGGAAATCGAGGCCGCCCTGAAACTGTCCGAGACGGAATTCCTGGGCCTGCACATGTGTCGTTAATAGTGCGGGGAACACGGCGAAGACAAGAAGGAGCGTAGAGACCTTGCGCATGGAATACCTGTATTGTGAAATGTTGTTGGAATGAAGCAAATATAGCATCGGAATCATTGAACTCATATCCTTCCTCGGCTGTGGACAACGATTTTCATTGCATACCGTTGTGCAGAACATGATCTTACATAATGGACGAATTCGTCCTTACTGATTGACAATATTTTTTCCTGGTGGAGATTTTTATGATGCGACTGTTTCAGTCTCCCGCTGTCGGATTCACAGCGTTGTATACGGGAGTGTTTGCCATTTTGTTTCTGTTCCAGTCGAGGCCGGATTTTCTTGTCTCGAGGACTTCATATGACATTGCGTCAACGGAACCTGCGAGAGAATCCGTAAAGATGCTTGAGTGGCATTATCTGCAGCGCACGTATGGAAACCCCGGTGTGAATGTGGACCGCAAAACCTGGGATGCCTGGGAAGACATCGCGTACTCGCCACAGTCCGCACTCATGAAGCCGTTCGCTACGACGTCAACGTGGCGTGCCGAGGGTCCGACCAATATCGGTGGACGTATGCGCGCGGTGACTTTCCATCCCACCGAAACCGAAACCATCTTCGCCGGCGGAGCCTCCGGAGGCGTGTGGCGCAGCACCGACCTGGGGCAGTCATGGACGGCTCTTTCGGATTTCGAGCCGCGCATCAACATCGGAGCACTGGCTATCGATGCTACCAATCCCTCCATCATCTATGCCGGTACCGGGGAACCCCTGCCCGGCGGCGCGGGACGCCGGAACGGTTCGCCGTTTTACGATGGCATCGGCGTGCTTCGCAGCGCCGACGGCGGTGACAACTGGGAACTGCTGCCCTGGTCAGGAAACAGTGCGGTTCACCGCATTGCTCTGCATCCCCATTCCTCCGACACCCTGCTCGTCGCTACACGCGACAATCTTTACAAGAGCACGGATGGCGGACAGAATTGGGGGAACGTCCTCAGCGGCGTCATATCGGACGTCGTGTATAAACCTGACAATCCCGGCATCGTGTACGCCGCGGTTGGTAACGATTACGGTGGCAGCGCCAACGGTATCTATGTCTCATACACTGGTGGAAGCCGCTTCAGCTGGCAGAAACTGGCCACCAATTTCGCCCCCGGCGATTCCTGCGGCCGCATTGTGATGAGCATTCCAACCTCGGACCCGGACCGGATTTACGCTGCCGTTGCAGCGAACAGGAACAGGCTCCCGGATTCGGATGCGGATTTCAAAGGCATCTTCGTTTCCCATGACGCAGGGCAGACCTGGGAAAGAAAGCTCTCGGCGATCAGCAATGGATTCACGAGGGGACAGGCATATTACGATCTCACTATCGCGGCGTCCCCCACCCAGCCCGACGTCGTCATGCTCGGCGGTATCGACATGTATCGCAGTACGAACGGTGGAGAAGGGTTCTCCAAGCAGTCCCGCTGGGAGCTGCGCGTCGTTGACCCGAACAGTCCCGCCTACGTTCACGCGGACCAGCACCATATCGCTTTCAAACCTGATGACCCCAACACCTTCATCGTCGGAAACGATGGGGGTGTATTCATCTCCACCAACCGGGGAGATACCTGGGAAGCGAGGAATGAAGGACTGGCGACCGTGCAGTTCTATGGCATCGCCTATGCCCCGTCCAATCCGTCACTGCTTTATGGCGGCACACAGGACAACAGTAACATGCGCCAGAAAAGTCCGGGTGAAACCGAGTGGGTTTACGTGGGTAGTGGTGACGGCGGGCGCATCGCGGTTGATCCGCAAAACAGCAATCTCATGTACTTCTGCATGAACAGTACTCCGTTCCGTACCTTTGACGGCGGGACGCTGATGGAGCCACTGACATCGGGGCTCGCCGGTTATCGCTTCAACTGGATTCGTCCGATGGTACTCGATCCAGACGGCGAGCGACTCTACACCGCAACGAATGAGGTCCATCGTCTCTCCCCTGCATCCAGTGCAACGAGCTGGCTGACTATCACGGTCAACAGCCTGACGAATGGTATCATTACCGATCTCGAAATTCCCGAACTCAATTCCCGTTTCATGTATGCTTCCACCAGTACGGGCGAAGTGTATTTCTGCCGCAATCTCATCGCGCTGGATACCGAATGGGAGGGTGAAGGAAATGGACTGCCGGGCCGCTGGGTCACGGATATTCATGTAGACTGGGGACAGCTGTACACGGTGTATGCATGCGTTTCCGGCTATGGAACGGGACACGCATTCAAATCCACTGATGGCGGAGACAACTGGACGGATATCAGCGGCGATCTCCCCAACATTCCGGCGAATACCATTATTCCTTCCCGCGTTGACAGCAATACCGTATTTCTCGCTACCGACCTCGGGGTCTGGTACACGACCAACGGTGGAACGAACTGGAAGCAATATGGCAATGGACTGCCGAATGTCGTCTGCTACGATATGCGTCTCACTCCGGAGAACAGGCTCGTGGTCGGTACCTACGGACGCGGAATGTGGTCGACCGATGGTCTCGTTTCCATCGACGCTCCCCGCCAGCAGCCGGAGGCGTTCTCCCTTGCCCCGAATTACCCCAACCCCTTCGGACCGGGTATCGCGGAAACGACCACATTGCGATTCAATCTCCAGAACACAGCTGAGGTCACTCTCCAGGTCTACGATGCTGCCGGCAAGCTGGTCGCCACGCCCGCCCAGGGAAGCTACCAGGCTGGCTCACACACCGCCAGCTTCCACGCAGGAACACTCCCGGCAGGAAGCTACTTCGCAGTGCTCCGTAGCGGTAACAGCAGCGTAACGCGCAAAATGCTGATTATTCGATAAGATTACGCCGTCAATCATAAGAGCTACGCAGATTTTCGCTGATTTGACACAGATTATCGCAGAGGAAGTTTTTTAATGCCTCACCTGCGATAATCTGCGTAACCTCAGCGAAAATCTGCGTTCCTCTTTTATTCTCTGCGTTGCTCTTTTTTATCCCTGGAATTTCTTTTTCAAATCGTCGAGAGAATGCTTTGCTTCCTCGCGGCGGGGACGTGGTTTTTTGGCGGTGTCCCCTTTTTTCATGGAAAGAGAGATGCGTCCGAGTTGCTCGTTGACTTCGAGAACGCGCACGCGGACAATCTGACCGACTTTGACGACTTCCTTTGGATCTCGCACGAAGCGGTCGGCCAACTGGGAAATGTGCACCAGTCCATCCTGATGCACGCCGATGTCCACGAAGGCTCCAAAATTCGCCACGTTTGTCACCACACCTTCAAGCTCCATCCCCGTGGAAAGATCGGAAATGGCGTTGATCCCCTCCTTGAACTCCGCCGTGCGGAAGCTGGCGCGCGGGTCACGTCCGGGCTTTTCGAGCTCGCGAAGGATATCCCGCAGGGTCGGAGCACCGACATCCTCGGTAACATAGCGACTGATGTCAATATCCTTGACCCGGGAGGCGATCTCCTCGATACGCTCAAGCGTCACGTCAAGATCTCTTGCGATGGTTTCGACGATATGATAACTCTCAGGATGGACAGCGGTATTATCGAGCGGCTGTTCTCCCTCGCGAATGCGCAGGAAACCCGCCGCCTGTTCGAACGCTTTCGGACCGAAACGCGGCACTTTGAGAAGGTCCTGCCTGCTGCTGAAGGCGCCATGTTCGTTGCGGTAGGTGACCACATTCTTTGCGACCGTGCTGCTTAGTCCCGCCACGTAGCTCAGCAGTTCCCTTGACGCGGTGTTGATATCGACACCGACGTAGTTCACGCAGCTTTCAACCGTTTCGTCCAGTTTCTTGCGCAGCAGACGCTGATCGACATCGTGCTGATACTGTCCCACACCAATGGACTTCGGGTCGATTTTCACGAGTTCGGCAAGGGGATCCATGAGCCTGCGTCCGATGCTGATTGCTCCGCGCACGGTCAGGTCGAGATCAGGGAATTCGTCAATGGCTACATCACTCGCAGAATATATCGATGCGCCGGATTCGTTGACCATGACTTTGACGGGACGCGGATCCATATCCGCAATAACCTCTGCAACGAACGCCTCGGTTTCTCTTCCCGCCGTGCCGTTGCCGATGGCAATCAGTTCCACCCCATACTCTTCGATCATGTTCTTCAGCGTCTGCACCGCCTCCATGCGCTTGTAGTCACCGGTATGCGGGAACACGGCATGGTACGCGAGGAATTTGCCGGTACGGTCGATTGCAACGACCTTGCAGCCCGTGCGGAAACCGGGATCGACGCCGAGGGTAGGCTTCATGCCGGCGGGAGCGGAAAGCAGCAATTCGCGGAGATTGACCTCAAACGTCTGGATGGACGCCATATCCGCTTCCAGCTTCTTGTCATAGCGTACTTCGCCGATCAGGGTGTTTTTCATGAGGCGGGTGAAGGCGTCATGAATCATGCTGTGGTAGAACTCGCGAATCTCACGGGCGCTGCTGTGCGAATTCTTTTCCTCGAGCCATGCGAGAAGACTTTCTTCCTCGAATTCCAGATCGAAAAACAGCACGCCCTCGGCCTCCCCGCGACGCAGGGCCAGCATGTTGTGTGACGCGATTTCACGTACCGGTACACGGTAGTCGCGATACATTTCATATTTGGTGCTCCCCTCGGCGTACTCCTCCTTGATCCGCGAATGGAAGATACCGCTGTTCATGAAGGTGGATCGAACATGGGCACGCAGTTCCGCGACTTCGGCCAGTTCTTCGGCGAGGATATCCGACGCGCCTGCAAGGGCATCCTCCACAGTTTCGACGCCTGCCTCCTCGTTTACGAACGCAGCTGCCTGCGAAGCGAGATCAGAGGTGCTGCAATCCGGATTGTTCATGGCGCGAATGCGCTCGGCCAATGGCTCGAGCCCCTTCTCCCGCGCCATGGTGGCGCGTGTTCTGCGCTTCGGCTTGTAAGGCAGGTACAGATCTTCGAGTTCCGTTTTCTGTCTGCATTCCTCGATAGATTTACGCAGTTCATCCGTCAGCTTGCCCTGCTCCTCGATAGACGACAGTACTGTTTGTTTGCGGTCTTCGAGTTCCGTCAGATAGGTAAAGCGATCAACCAGATCGCGGAGCTGTATTTCATTCAGCTCACCGGTGCGCTCCTTGCGGTAGCGCGCGATGAACGGTATGGTGCCGCCTTCCTCGAGAAGTGCGAGCGTATTTGTCACCTGCCAGGGCTGCAGGGAGAGTTCTTCGATCAGAAGTTCAGGTATATTCAACATGAATGATGTTCCCGGGAAGCATGAAAAAAACCTGTAGCTGTAAAAAATAGCATGCTGGCCGGCACACCTGCAAAAAGCAGTGCCGGGGACAAAAGCAAATTCCATGGAGCGTTATTGCAGAGATTCAGGCCAGCTGTCATCACTGTCCAGCTGCTGAAGACGATGCTCCGAGAGCTGCAGGGAGATGCGGGACGCGATGCCGCGCAGTTTTTCCTTCGGCAGCTTGCGGAATCGCAGGATAATCTGTCCCTCATCGCTTCCAGGAAAATCCTCTGTCAGCTGCATCGTGGCGACATGAATCACGAAACGACGGCGGAACCAGCCTTCACGGTACTCGAATTCGTCGATGTGTTCATACGGCACAAACAACTCCCGCACCCGCGACTTGAGCAGTCCCAGTACAGCGTCCTTGACACGGTATTCCAATCGAAGGCCCTCTGCGCCCACATGCAGGCGCCCATGTCCTTCTGCAAGACCATGATACACCTCAGGCAGCGTAAACGGAATACTGACGGACTTTGTACTCATGGTACGCAAGATAGCACCCGCGGGCGAAAGAAGCAGGGCTGCATGGGACATCTCCGCGCATTTTCGTAAGTTCCTGCACCATCTCGCCTGCAACAGCGACAGTATTGCACTCCTCCATGGAATCCTTCCTTCATACGCTTTTTGAACATCCCATACTCGGTGTTGTCCTGGTCAGTCTCATCGTCTCGCTGGTCTTCACCATTGTGCGCAAGCTTTTCAAAGTCGCTGTCGGACTCGCGGTTATCATTATTGCACTCGCCATAGTCATGCATTATTTCGGCTACGATTCGCTCCCGAAGGAGGGGAAAGAGGTGCTTCAAAAAGCCGAAGAAATGCTTCCGTAATATGAAAATCCCTTCGTCCGGCATGGACGAAGGGATTGCACTCTCCCTGAAACATACTTTCGCAGCGGCTCAGCCGAAGCTGCCGGTCACGTAGTCTTCCGTCTGCCGATGCGTAGGATCGGTGAAGATCTTCGACGTTTTATCCACTTCGATGAGCTTCCCCATATAGAAAAACGCGGTGTAGTCGCTGATACGTGCTGCCTGCTGCATATTGTGCGTGACGATGACGATGGTGTATTTCTCCTTGAGTTCATCGATCAGCTCTTCGATCTTCATTGTGGAAATCGGATCGAGCGCGGATGCAGGTTCGTCCATAAGAATCACCTCCGGCTCCACGGCCAGCGTCCGTGCAATACACAGGCGCTGCTGCTGTCCACCGGAAATGGAATTCCCCGGCTTGTTGAGAACATCTTTCACCTCATCCCACAGCGCAACCTTCCGCAGCGATTCTTCGGCGATGCGTGAGAGTTCTTTTCTATTGCGCATCCCGTTGAGCCGCAATCCTGCAACGACGTTTTCCTCGACCGACATGGTGGGAAAAGGATTTGGTTTCTGGAACACCATCCCCACCTTGCGGCGCAGCAGCACAGGGTCGTTACCCATGATGTCCTGGCCATCAAGATGAATGCTGCCGGTGATCGTGCCTCCAACCTCTTCGTGCATGCGGTTCAGGGATCGCAGAAACGTGGACTTCCCGCAACCCGACGGCCCGATGATTGCCAGCACCTTGTTCTTCGGAATGCTGAGCGTCACGTTGAAGAGTGCCTGCGTTTTCCCGTACCACGCATTGAGCCCGATGGCTTCCATTCGCGTGGTGAAGCCCGGCTCCGCCGGGATGTAAGGAGTACTGACCCGTTCGCTTTTCTGCATGATGTCGTACATGGTGTTATGCCGTATAGGTTTTTCGTGTCACAAGACGGAAAATGAGGTTCAGGGCGAAAACGATGACAATAAGAACGAATGATGCCGCCCATGCCTGCTGATTCCAGTCATCGAACGGCGCACGCGCGTAATCGTAAATGAATACGGTCATCGATGCGATCGGCTGATCCAGCGTGGTCGACCAGAAGCGGTTTCCCAGTGCGGTGAACAGCAACGGTGCCGTCTCTCCGATCGCACGCGCGATGGAAAGAAAGATGCCGGTAAAAATCCCCTTGAAGGCAGCGGGGAGGATGATGGAGACGGTGGTTTTCCACCGCGGAAGCCCGAGCGCCAGTCCCGCTTCGCGGAAGGATGATGGGACCAGCCGTATCATTTCTTCCGTTGTACGGGTAATGAGCGGGATCATGATGATTCCGAGTGCAAAACCACCGGCAAGGGCGGAAAAACGCTGCATCGGTATCACCAGTACGATGAAGGCAACGACGCCGATCACGATGGAAGGAATCCCGTTGAGTACTTCCGTGAGGAAGCGCACGGAACGTGCGAACCAGCCACGCTCCGTCTGTGCGAGGTAGACACCGGCCAGCAACCCGACGGGGATGCCGTACAGACTGCCCAGCGCAACCAGGATGGCACTTCCCACGATGGCATTCGCCATGCCGCCGCCCGATTCGCCAACGGGCTTGGGCATTTCCGTAAGGAGATCCCAGTTGATATAGTTGATGCCCTTGGACACCGTGTAGGTGAGAATAAGGACGAGAACGCCGATGACCAGAAGCAGGGATGTCCCTGTCAACAGCAGCATGGCGATGTTCTTGCTTTTTCGCCAGGTATACAGAGCGCCTGTATTCATCATGCCACCGCCGTAGAATATCGTTTTGTCATCCGCCAGACGATGGCGCGGGCGATGGCGTTGAGAATCAATGTCATCACGAAGAGCAGAAGCGCGATCTCAATCAGTGAACTGACGTAGAGCTTGCTCGTGGCTTCCGCAAATTCATTTGCCAGCACACTCGCCATCGTGTGTGCGGGATTGAGCAGGGAGACGGAGATGTCCGCACTGTTGCCGATCACCATTGTCACCGCCATGGTTTCTCCGACGGCACGTCCGAGTCCAAGCAGGGCCGCGCTCAGAATACCGGATTTCGATCCGGTGAGTACGATACGAATGGACTCCCAGCGGGTGGCACCGAGTGCCAGTGCTGCTTCCCGCTGTGAGTTCGGGATCGAGCGCATGACATCACGGGAGATGGATGTGATGATGGGCAGAATCATGATGGTGAGAATCAAAATGGCCGCCATCATGCCGAATCCGTAGGGTGCGCCCTCGAACAGCGGCATCCACCCGAACTCTTCCATGAGGAACGGCTGGATATCACTCTGCAGCCAGGGGATCATGACAAAGATGCCGAAGAGACCGTACACGATACTTGGAATGGCGGCGAGCAGCTCGACGAGCATCGACAGTGGCTGTTCCAGCCAGCCGGGTGCGAGTTCGGAAAGGAAGATGGCAACGCCAACGCTCAGCGGTACTGCGAGAAGCAATGCACCAAGTGAGGAAAACAGGGTGCCGTAAATAAATGGAAGCGCACCGAAGAGATTATTGACCGGGTCCCAATCTGAACTGGTGATGAAGCCAAAGCCAAACTCCTTTATGGCGGGCAGGGATTGGACGGTCATCTCGTATACCATCAGGAAAACGAGCGCGAGGACCAGAAACGCAAAGAAGCGGGTGACATTTTCAAATATGAAATCACCCGGATTCGTGCGGATCAGGCCACGAAAAGAGAACGAACGGGCAGCCGGACTCCCGTCCTGCTGCCCTGCACGTTCATCAGTTTTATTGTTCATTGACTGCGGCATGTTATTTCGTGGAGATCTTGGCGACCTGCTTCTTGCACATTGCTACAATTTCCTTGGGAAGTGGAGCGTAGTAAAGGTCCTCCGCGTAGGATTCGCCCTCATCCAGTGCCCAGGTAACGAAATCCTTCAGTGCTTTTGCCTTCCGCTTGTCCTTCATGTCCTGATAAATCAGCAGCCAGGTCAGCCCGGCGATCGGATAGGAGTCCTTGCCTCCGGCGTTGACGATGGAGACACGAAGATCGGAGGGCATGTCCTTGACAAATCCTGCCGCTGCAGCGGATACCGCCTTGAACGTCGGCTTCACATACTTTCCGGCCTTGTTCTTGAGCGAGGCGTAGGAAAGTTTGTTCTGCACTGCGTATGCGAGTTCCACATATCCGATGGCACCCTCGGTCTGCTTGACAAGACCGGCGACGCCGTCATTCCCCTTACCACCGAGCCCGATCGGCCAGTTCACGGCTTTGCCGACACCGACTTTTTTGTTCCACGTCTTGCTGACTTTGCTGAGATAGTCGGTAAAAATATTCGTGGTGCCACTGCCATCGGAGCGATGGACTACCAGAATGGCGCGACTGGGCAGCTTCTTCCCCTTGTTGATCTTCTTGATGCGGCTGTCATTCCACATCTTGATCTTTCCGAGGAAAATGTCCGCCAGCACATCCGGCGTCAGGCGCAGGCCCGATCCGACGGACGGCAGATTATAGGAGATCACCACGGCACCCATGACCGTGGGAATATGCAACACGGCGGTGCCGCGTTTTTTCTTGATGTCACTCAACTGCTTATTGCTGAGGAACGCATCGGAGGCGCCGAAATCAACAGTACCTTCGGTCACCTGGCGAATGCCACCACCACTGCCGATGGCCTGGTAGTTGAATTGAATACCCGTCTTCTTGTGGTAAAGATCGAACCACTTCGAGTAGATGATGTACGGGAAGGTCGCACCGGCTCCGTTGAGCTTCACCTGTGCCTGCGCCTGCGTACCGAGCGAGAGCAGCGTCCCCAGGATGATTGCGGCAGCGATGAATTTGCCTTTCATGAAAGTCTCCATTCGTAGATGTGTAATAGTATGCTTATTCATAGGATCGTGATCAGAATTTCCAGAGGAAGGTCACACGCGGAATAACATCGCTGTTCTCCATACCTTCGCGGCTGAGAACCTCGACGCCCGGCATGAAACTCACGTTCGAGGCAGCCCGGTAGTCAAGCGCGGCCAGCAGAAGCGAACGCACATCGTCGCCACGGTCAGCGTCGGCGTTCGGGTCATACGTATCGTAGCGGCCTACGAGACGGAAGTCTTCGCTCAGCGCCACCCATGCAAAGGCTGAAACGCCGAACCCTGCCTGTGCAGTCAGCTCCTCACCGGAGGCGGCGTAATAATTATTCGCATGACTCTTGTAGAAGCCTTCGACACCGACGGAGAAACTGTCCTTTACTTTGTAGTTGACAAAACCCGCTGTTACGAGCGCGCCATTGTCTTTCATCGTATTGGAGATGGAATCAGACACCTGAGGACTGGAGGCATAGTCAGCGTAGAGCGTGAACTGGAACTCATCGGTGGGTTTGACCTGCACCATGCCGTAATACCGTTTGTACTTGTCGGTCTCAGGCGTGTTACCGGAATTGTTACCAAATTTCAACCAGTAGCGGACCATGCCGCTTCCATCCAATTTGCCCTTGAGGTCAATACCAAGATCGCGTGAGGAGACGACCTTGTTCAGGTCCATGATCGTTTTCTCCAGTGCGCGATACCCCCAGGCATCTTCCGAAACACTGAAAGCAGGGGTCGGCGACATACCAACAACGAGATCGGAACCCGCAAAAACGCCCTTCCATTTCAAAAACGCGTCCTTGACAAAAACGCTGATTTTTCCATTTGAAGCCTTCGCGGACTGATCTGCTTCGAGACGGAAGCGCGTCGAGAACGTGGAGTTGATCGCATAGTCGGTCGTTATATAAATACGGCGAAACTGCACACCGTTCATATCCTTGTCCGCCTCATCCATAGCGTCCATGTAATAGAAAAAGTCTCCAAACATCAGACCGCTTAATTTGACGGGACCTACGGCCCCTGCGGCGGCATTGTCCTGCTTCTCCTTGCCAGAATCCTGGGCGTTGACACCAGAAACAAACAGTACAACAAACAGTGAGAGCAGCGCGGCAGTACGCACAGTTTTCATTTTCAGATTCCTCGATGGTTATTTCATTGTGCGTGATATGAGCAGTATCACGCAGATAATGCAATCTACCGGCTGTTTGTTACGATACTGTTAGCCTGCTGTTTTGATTGTGTATGGATGTTTGAGGTATGTGAATCCCTCAAAACAGCACCGATTGGCACTATTCTGAGTTCGAGTACAAGATGTGCATTATCAGGTTTCCCCACCTGTCCATCTGATTCCAGCCCCCCGGAAGCTTCCCGGCTCGATTTACTCCCGTTGACAGATTGCAGTGGTATCCTCCCTTGCGCTGCCCTGCTCTCTGTCAGTCACACGCGAAGTCAGGCACCGTCGGTTTTACCGAAACCCTTGTGCTTGACAATTTTTGCGTCCGATACAAAAACGGCCTCTTCCGAGATATTCGTCGCTTCGTCCGCGATGCGCTCAAGATTGCGGGAGACGAGAAGAAGATGGCTTGCCGCTTCAACATTATCGGGCGACTCTTTCATTAGTCCAATAAGCACGTCGAAGTTCTGAAGATCAAACGCATCGATGACATTGTCTCGCACAGCGACGCTATGCGCCTTCGCCACGTCGAGCTCGGCGAATGCATCAATGCTGTCCCGCAGCATCTCGGCGGCCACGTGCCCCATCTCCAGTACCTTTGTCTGTGCAACAAGTTCGGCATGCAGAGACAGCGCGTCGATGCGCTCCGCGATGTTCACCGCGGCATCCCCCATGCGTTCAAGGTTCCGGTTGACCGAAAGCGCCGAGAGCACTGTTCGCAGGTCCACTGCCACCGGCTGCTGCAAAGCGAGGAGGCGCATGCAGTGTTTTTCGATCTTGGTGTCATACAGATCCACTTTGTCATCACCATCGATGACCTGTGCGGCAAGTTCCGTGTCGCAGTTTTGCAGAGCACGGACAGCGTCCTTCACCTGCTGCTCGACGAGTACTGACATTTTTCGTATCCGTTTCGACAGTTTATCCAACTCTTCGTCGAAGCGTTTCAGTATATGTTCATTCATGACTTTCTCTGCCGTGGTCATCCGAATTTTCCTGTGACGTAGTCCTCCGTTCGGCGCTCTTCCGGATTGGTAAACAACCGCTGCGTCTTGCCGAACTCCACGAGTTCTCCCAGGTAGAAGAAGGCCGTGTGGTCGCTCACGCGGGCGGCCTGCTGGAGGTTGTGGGTGACGATTAATATCGTGTACTGTGATTTGAGTTCAAATATCAATTCTTCGATTTTGGCCGTCGCAATCGGATCAAGTGCGCTGGCCGGCTCGTCCATGAGCAGGGTCCCGGGATTGACGGCGAGCGAACGCGCAATGCAGAGGCGTTGCTGCTGACCACCCGAAAGATCAAGCGCGGAATGCTTCAGCCGATCCTTGACCTCATCCCACAGCGCTGCCTGACGGAGACTGCGCTCCACGATGCCTTCAATATCCTGCCGGCTTGCGATACCATTGATCCGTGGTCCGTACGCAACGTTTTCGTAAATGGACTTGGGAAATGGATTCGATTTCTGAAATATCATCCCGATTCGCCGGCGCAACCTCACAACGTCCACCCCGCGGGCATAGACATCCTCCCCGTCGATATGTACCGATCCGGTGATGCGGACGCCGTTTATCAAATCATTCATCCTGTTCAGAGTGCGGAGGAATGTCGATTTGCCACATCCGGAGGGCCCGATAAGCGCAGTCACCTCGTTCTCCGGAATGTCGATGGTGATGTCCCGCAACGCCTGCTTTCGGCCGTAAAATAAACTCAGGTCCCGTATGCTGATCTTCGGATTTTTCATTGTATCCATGCGTTCATGCGTCCTGAAATCTATGGATTCAACTGTTTGGTTTATGTTAGGATTTCATGAGCACCTGATGTGGCCGGAAATCCGGCAGCACTTGACGCGTATATAAAACAGGAAGCCCCTCTGCCCGAAGACAGAGGGACTTCCTGTGCTCATCAGCATCGAGGAATGCTGAATATTATTTCACCAGCGTCATGGTGCGGCTTGCAACCTGGCCGCCGGACTGCATCATGTAGATGTAGGTACCGCTTGCGAGGTTGTCAGCCTTCCAGGTCAGCGTATAATTTCCGGCTTCGCGGATGTCGTCGACGAGGACATCAACTAGCTGTCCGTAAACATTGTACACTGCGAGGCGCACATGACCGGCCTGCGGCAGCGAGAAGCGGAAATTGGTGGAAGGGTTGAACGGGTTGGGATAATTCTGCGACAGCTCCATGGCGGCGGGTACGCGTGTGTCGAAACGCTCACGCACATCCAGCACGTTGACTGCATCCAGGTAGCTCCAGCCCTTCATCCAGTTCGTCGTGGCGTCGAAAGCACCGATGTAGGAAACCGAACTGAAGAACCCGTCGTTCGGCGGCAGTTCGGAACTCAACATGGCAGGGCTGTCGGCTGCCGGACGGGGATCGAGCATGGCGTTGTTCGTACGACTGATGCTGCCCAGCTTCGGATCCACCATCTGATTGTTATTGGAGGAAAGATGGGTGCGAACGAAGTCCTGCGAGACAATGTCATCGAAGCTGCTGCCGGCACCGAAATTCCACCAGATGTTATTGCTCAGCAGCAGTTCACCGGCCTCGAGGCGGGCACGGGAATCCTCACCGGAGGCGAGGTCTTCGACTTCAATCGCCATATCGGCGAACTCGGTGAAGATGCTGTTCATGTACTTGCCACCGGCATTGTCGCGGAAAATCATCGCAAGGTCGTTGTCGAGATTGATGCTGTTCATGCCGCTGCCGATGTACGTGGCATTGTAAATCGTGGGCATGGCATACGGCATGCCGTCCTCAGGGGTGGTACCACCGTCCTGCTCTGCACCACGATTACCGACATCCTCGGCCTGCACGGCGAACCAGAACTGACCCTTTCCACGGAAACCTTCGTCGTAGTCAAACGCATCGTCACCGTTGAACGCGGAGATAAGATGCTTTGTGTTGACCGTACCGCCGAACCACTCGTACCCGTCATCCGCATTGTTCACGACTTCGATATACTCAATGGTCGTACCACTTCCGACAGCAGCCATGGTAAGACCGTTGATTTCGTTGCCCTCACCGATGTTGGTACCGCCGTAGCGGATGGATACGTAGCGCATGACGCCGGAGTTGTCGGCATCATTGTCACCACCATACGCACCGCGAGGTTCGGTCGAGGGGATGCCTTCAATCTGTCCCACACCGGTTGCCGTGTTGATGGTAGACTTACCGAGGAGGATGACACCGCCCCACAGGCCGCGCGTATCGAGCGGGAGATCGTTGTTGCTGCTGACGTCATCGGCTTCTGCGGTGAAAATGATGGGGTTGTCAGCCGTGCCGTTCGCATAGATTTTTCCGCCCTGCGCAACGATAAGCGCACTCGCATTCTCTGCCTGTCCCGGACGAGCCTTGATCACCGTACCGGGCTGAATGGTGAGGGATTCGCCGTCCTCGACAAACACGAAACCGTTGAGGATGTATGTGTTATTCGACGTCCACGTCACATCGCCGGAAATATCGGCATCCGTCACCTGGACGATTTCGGACTGCGGCACAGTCACAATGCCGAGCTGGGAGGTGGCGGTCCAACCATCAATCCACAGGTCGTAGGGACCGAATGCACCACGATAGGTCACCTTGGTAAAGAAGATATCGTCAGGAGGAGCAATCGCCCCATTCAGTGCTGGACTCCCGCTGCCCGGACGAGGATCGAGGCCCTGATCCGTGGTCCGGCTGATACCGTTCAGCATCGGGTCTTCGATCGTGTTGTTATTCGAAGTCAGCATGGTCTGCACGAAATCCTGCGACGCGATGTCAGTGATGGCGCTGCCGTTGCCGAAGTTCCACCAAAGGTTGTTTCCGAGCACGAGGTCACCGGCTTCGAGACGGGCACGGGAATCTTCACCCGAGGCGAGGTCTTCCACTTCAATACCGCCTGCGGCGAAATCGGTAAAAATGCTGTTGAAGTACTTGCCACCCGCATTGTCGCGGAAAATCATGGCGAGATCGTTATCGACATTGATGCTGTTCATGCCACTGCCAATGTAGGTCACGTTGTAGAGCTGCGGCATGGCGTAGGGCATACCGTCTTCCGGCGTGGTACCGCCGTCCTGCTCCGCGCCGCGGTTACCGATGTCAGAGGCCTGCACGGCAAACCAGAACTGACCATAGCCACGGAAACCTTCGTCATAGTCGAAGGCATCGTCGCCGTTAAAGGCGGAGACCAGGTACTTGCAGTTGACCGTACCGCCGAACCACTCGTATCCATCGTCCTTGTTGTTGAACACTTCGATGTACTCGATGCGGGTGCCACTGCCTACGGCTGCCATGGTCAGGCCATTGATTTCGTTACCTTCGCCGATGTCGGTACCGCCGTAGCGGATGGACACGTAACGCATGACACCGGAATTGTCCTCATCGTCATTGCCGCCATAAGCGCCGCGGGGTTCGGTCGAAGGAATACCCTCGATCTGCCCCACGCCGGTGGCGGTGTTGATGGTCGCCTTTCCGAGAAGGATGACACCGCCCCACAGTCCCCGTGTATCCAGCGGAAGGTTTCCGTTCAAATTATCCGCCTCGGCGGTGAAAACGATCGGATTTCCGGGCGTGCCATTCGCGAAGATCTTTCCGCCCTGGGCGACGATCAGCGCACTGGCGTTTTCCGCCTGTCCGGGTTTCCCCTTGATGATGGTACCGGGTTCGATGGTGAGTGTTTCCCCATCTTCGACGAACACGAAGCCGTCAAGAACATAGGTATTGTTCGCTGTCCAGGTCACATCACCGTTGATGTCAGCGTCGGTCACGTTCACGACATTCTGCGCGAACGCGCCGGAGGCCATCAGCGTGAGGATAAACATGGTCAACAATTGCTTCAGCATGAATTGCTCCAACTGATTAGTGATACAGGTAATTCGTTCTATTCAAACGTATAGCTTATTCCGAATGAGAAATTTCTGCCCGTATTGAAGCTCGAATAGACATAGTCTGTCCCTTCAAAGTGATGCACGTGCCGCACTGCTTCGTCAAGGAGATTCTTGGCGGAGAACTTGGCGGTGAAACCCCAGAACAGGCGCTGCGAAGCGATAAAATCGAGCATGGCGCGCGGTTGTTCATAGACGTTCGGCGTCCCACCCAGCGCGACTGCGGAGAGGCGTTCGCCGAACACGTTGTAGAACAGGCTCACACTGGTGCCCTGATCGTAGTTCTGATAGGCGAGGTTTACATTGAAGAGATAGGGAGACTGGCCCTGGAGTTCACGCGTGCCGTCAGCATAGGGATTGACGGCACGGATAACATCCAGTTCGTCCTGGGAAATGTCTACCACGGACTTCGTCCAGGTAAAGTTCGTTCCGATATAGAAGTAATTCAGGAAGTCTGCGATCTCGTCGAGACGCTTGCGGAATTCGAATTCGATTCCGTAGACACGTGCCTCGGAGACGTTCTGATACTCGATTTCACCGTTCACATTCTTGATAACGCGCTCGATGGGATTCGAGAAGGATTTGTAAAACCCGCTCACGGCAAGAATTTCACCGGGACGCACAAACCACTCCCAGCGCAGATCGTAGTTGTCGATCAATGTGCGCTCGAGGTCGGCGTTTCCGATGAAGGTGAAGTCGTTGACAAAGTTAAAGGATGCGTAGGGGGCGAGTTCGCGGAACGTCGGACGCGCAAGCGTCTTTCCGTATGCCGCGCGCAGGTTCATCCGCTCGGAGACGTTGTAAAGCAGATTGACCGATGGCAGCAGATCCTGGTTGTCGAGCTGACCCCGCGTCAGCGAGGTGTCCATACTGGCGACATCCATTTTCGTCGTCTCATAGCGCGCACCTCCAATCAGGCGGAAATCGTTGAAGATCGGAAGATCAATCATCATATATCCCGCGTAAATATCCTGCGTACCACCGTAATTGTTCGACAGCGAGGTCGCGTCGATCACATAATTCCCAAAGCGGAAAAACTGCTCCGTGCTCTGATCAGGCAGGATTCCGACGTTTGCAGGGTTAAAAAAGTCCGCCGCGTCGCCGTCATACCTGATGGCATCCTGTCCGAAGTCGAAGCGGCGCTCAGTGAAGGTGCGTTCCTTGTTGAGGTAGGCACCGCCGAACTTGACTTTCGCGGCCAGGCCGTTCCACTGCTGGAAGGGCATGTCCATGTCGATGTTGAAAGAATTGTTGTCCTCGACCAGGTTGCGATAGTAGCGGGACGGAATGGGATAGATAGAAGGACGAATCGTATAAATGGTATCGGTAACGCCGTTGCGTTCGCGAATGGTGTAGTTGTCCGTGAAGTAGCGCACGTCAGGTTCGTCCTGCGCGTTGCTGGACATCGAGCCGATCCACTCGACATTCAGTCCGCCCAGTGCGTCGAAATGGTGCTTCCCACGAAGCTGATACGTCTGCAGTTCGCGCTCGACGTAGTGCAGGTTGCGTGTTTCATAGGTCGCGTTGCCCGTCAGATCGCGGGGAAAGCTGCCGGACAGGTACCGCGCGGTATTGTCAGCGCTGCGATTGTATATTACGTTGAAACCCATCTCGTGGGCCTGACCGAGCTTGTATGACATGTTCAGCAGTCCGCCCCAGAGCACCTCGTCGTTACCTTTCTGGTCAGTGAACATGTAATCGTTCGTCAGTTCGTCTACGTCGTCGACATGCCCCGTCAACTGATAACGCCCCACTTCACCGTTCGTGTACTGCGAGTACTGACGGCTATACGTCAGACTTCCCAGGAAGCCGAACGCCTGTCCGAGGACATCGTACTGGTTTCCGAAGGACAGCGCGTAGCTCTGGTTGACCGGTGCGGTGGTCCGTGTCGGTGCCATGGTGCTGTTAAAGGATTTCGAGTAGCTGTCGAGCTGCATCGCCTTCTCTTCATCGGTAAAGGCGAAGCTCAGATCGGGGATCTCGACGTTGGGATCCTGGAGCGCATCGGGAATTGCACGCGTACCGTCATCAAAGCCCAGCCAGTCTGTTGCGCCACCAGCGTAGGTGAGGAAACTGCCGCTTCCCGTCGTCTGGGAATTCCAGGACGTCGAGGAAGACAGCGACAGCGTCAGTTTGTCGGGGAAGGACTTCGTTGAAATATTCACGCTGCCGCCGGTATAGTTGCCGGGCTTGTCAGGCGTAAAGGTTTTCGTGGTAACGAGATTTTCAAGAAAACTCGCGGGAAACAGATCGAGCTGCACCGCACGGCGGTTGGGATCAGCGCTCGGAACTTCCGCGCCGTTAAGCTGCGTGGAAGTGTAGCGCTCACCGAGTCCGCGAATATAAATGTACTTGCCATCCACCGTGGAGGCACCGGTGACCTTGTTCATGGCCGCGGCGGCATCACCGGATCCTGAGCGGGAAATATCTTCCGCGCTGATGGCATCACTGATGGATGCAGCTTTCTGGCGATCCTTGAGCAGACCCGCCTCGTTATTGGTCAGAAGCTTTGCCTCGACAACGACCTCCTGCATTTCGAAGGCCTCGGGGGCAAGCGTCATCTCCAGTTTCGTCGTTTCTCCCGCCTTCACAACAACGCCGGTCACGGTTTTTTTCGCGTATCCGATCATCGAAGCGTGAATGGTATATGTTCCGGGAGGTACCGGTTCAATGGTAAAATTCCCATAGATATCAGCGGCGGCACCGAGCGACATGCCCTCAATAATGATATTGGCACCGATCAGTCCTTCGCCGTTTGCTGCGTCAACCAACGTTCCCCGTACCTTACCGGTGTTCTGTGCAGAAACACTCGTTGCGAAAAGGATAAGGAGGGTGAGGAGGGTGGTAAGAGAAAGTGTGGTTCGCATTGTCCTGAGAAACAGTGAATGATTTGTGTGATTTCGTCTGGTTTTGAGAATCAATTCCTATCATTCAAATCTGCAATGCGCGCATTAAGATTATGTTTCCCCCCTGTTAAACGATCATTGTCCGTAGGTTAAGCGAATGTTAAGAGGACGGGATGGTCCGTACCGGAATCCGCATAGTGAAGCAGAAACGGCAGAGGGGTTTGTTTTCAAGAAAAAGTCTTTTCACTTTTCCATCTGACGGCTTCATCCGCACTACATACGCACCTCCAGCATCCCGGCTCCTTCCGGGTATCCCTGTATCAATCACAAAAGCACGCTCGCCATGCAGTCATCTTTCGACACCGTACTTTTTGTGTTCCGGCGCGATCTCCGCCTGACCGATAACCGCGGACTGGCGGAAGCCACCCGCAGATCACGCCGCGTCATCCCCGTCTTCATTTTCGACAGCAATATTCTCGACGACATCGCGAACCGCGGCGACCGGAGGCTGAGCTTCATCCACGATGCACTCGCGAAACTGCAGAATGCACTGCGTGGACGTGGATCGGATCTTGTCGTTCTGCACGGCGACCCGATGATCCGCATCCCGAAGCTGGCAGCGGACTGCGACGCCGACGCGGTATTCGTCAATGATGATTACGAGCCTTACGCGCGTGTACGCGACGACGCCATAGCCGAAGCACTGGTGCAGGATGGCCGTGCGTTCCACGCGTTCAAGGATCATGTGGTGTATCACCGCGACGAGATCCTGACAAAAAGTGGTGATCCCTACAAGGTATTCACCCCGTACCGGCGGGCCTGGCTCGAACGACTCGAAGAAGAAGAGCGTCTCGGACATAGTCCGGTGGCGGAAGAGTACATACGCGACAAGTCGCTGGCCACCCGTGCATCGCTGAAGCGACACAGTGACACATGGTCGCTCAAGGATCTTGGTTTCACCCGATCCGACACCTGGCTCGAAGCCGGTGAGGATGCTGCGCAGCAGAGGCTTGAGGAATTCCTGCCCTCCCTGCAATGGTATGCGGAGGACCGGGATTACCCGGCGCGGAAGGGCACTTCGGGCCTCTCGGCACATCTGCGTTTCGGTACGATTTCGATTCGGGAATGCGTTCGCCACGCACGGGAATCGGATGAAGAAGGCGCACAGACCTGGCTGCACGAGCTGATCTGGCGGGAATTCTACCAGATGCTGCTCGACCGTTTCCCGCATGTGGTCAATCACAGTTTCAAAGCAGAGTACAACAGCATACGCTGGCCCGGAGGAGACAAAGAGTTCACCGCATGGTGCGAGGGACGCACGGGTTACCCCATCGTCGATGCGGCCATGCGGCATTTCAATGCCACGGGCTGGATGCACAATCGGCTGCGCATGGTTGTGGCGATGTTCCTCACCAAGGATCTGCTGGTGGACTGGCGTCGCGGGGAAGCGTATTTCGCGGAAGGACTCCTCGATTACGACCTGGCCGCCAATAACGGGGGTTGGCAGTGGTCCGCTTCCACGGGCGCTGACGGAGCTCCCTATTTCCGCATATTCAATCCCGTCCTGCAGTCCAAAAAGTACGATCCCGACGGGAGTTACATTCGGGAGCATCTGCCGGAATTGGCAGGATTCACCGGAGGGCACATTCACTGGCCGCATGACGCCGACCTGTTTGCACAGCAGGAAGCGGGCTGTGTTCTGGGTGAAAACTATCCCCACCCCATCGTCGATCATGCAGAGCAGAAAGACAAGGCAATCGCCCTGTTCAAGAATCTGTAGGCACAAATCGGTATAGACAGAACAAGGCAGTTCCGGGTGGAACTGCCTCGTTCATTTATAGGACCTCATGGAAAAATTCACGCGCCGGGAAAAGGTCAGGCGGCTTTCACACGCTTCAGCCACTGGTTGTAGAGATACATGCTGAGGGCGGATACGAGGCCGATGCCCATGAGCACCACCCAGCCGATGGAATTCCACGTCGGGTCGAGCTGCAGCAGTCCGTTGTCGAGCGGGACGGCGTTCTTGCACATGATCTCGTTGAAAATGGCAGCGCCGGCGGGACCACCGATAAGCGATCCAATCGCCATCGGCAGATTCGCATATCCGAGAAACAGTCCTTCCTGTCCCTTCGGCGCAAGAGCCCCGATATACTCGTAGGTTCGCGCCGATGTAAAGAGTTCGCCAAATGCGATCAGCGCCACGGTCAGTGTTGCAAACAGGGCTCCCATCGGCAGAAGATCCCACACCGTGGCGGTGACACCACCCGCAGTGTATATCGGGACGATGTTGATGAGCATGGAAATCCCGATGATGATGATGCCGACGATGATCGAATTGATCGGCTTCATCTTCCCGAACGTCTTCGTGATCAGCAGCTGGAAGAACACGATGGTGAAAGGATTGGCCATGGTATAGATGTCAACGGCAGGATCGGTTTCCACCACTTTCTTCAGATACAGCGGGATGACGTTGTAGACCTGGGAATAGATGAAGAAGAAACCGCTGGACACAAGCAGGAACATCGCAAAGCGCACGTTCTTGAGAACCAGAATCATATCCAGGAGGATGCGGCCGATGCTGCGTTGGCCCTTGCGGCTGCGGCGCGCATCAACATCTTCCTGCGAATCCCTGTACATGAACAGCACGACGAAAAACGCAACCACCGAACAGCCGACGGCAACTGCGAAAATGAAACTCAGATCATAATGCGTACGCACGACGTAGCTGATTCCGCGTCCCACAAGCGATCCGATATTGATCACCATGTAGAAAATGCCGAAGGCGAGCGTCGCCTTCGCACCTGCAGTCTTCTGTACCGTACCGGAAATGCAGGGCTTGATGACTGAGCCGCCCATCCCGATGATGATAATACCGATGATAACCGGTACGATCACCCCTGCGCCCGCGGTGACTTCCGTGCCGACGAGGTCGTGCAGGATTTCCCCGCCGAACCAGACGGGATATCCCATGAGGAAGTACCCGATGGCGAGCAGTATGAAGGCAGCCAGAAGGGATCGTTTGAAACCCACCTGGTCTGCGATGGTTCCGGAAAGAATCGGCAGAAAATAAACCAGTGTCCAGAGAATGCCGTTCAGCGTACTCGGCCAGTATTCACCGAGTCCAAGCTGTCCGAGATACAGGACGACAAAACTGGCCATCGCGTAATACGCACCACGCTCGAAAAGCTCGGTGAGGTTCGCTGTCCAGAATGTGACGGGAAAGGATTTCGTGCCGGTGGGAGAATCAGGAGGGTTTGCAGCCATATTCAATTCCTTGGTGCTAGCGATACCTGGTTTCAGGCGGTACAACATACAAACATAGCACTTTTTTTCGGATCAAGGAATATCATTCTCTGAAGACTGGAAATACGGTTCGTCCAGGTCTCCCCGGGGCCAATCACATTGAATCTTCCTCTCCCCCTTTGTATTATTCATCACGCGTACTGTGACCATCCACATACAGGATTCCCATGAAAACACTGCTCCTTCTGCTCAGCCTGTGTCTCATTTCGCTGCCTGCAACCGCGCAAACCGTGCTCATTCAGCGCGACAACGGCACACCGGCCGGTGCGTATTTCAATGCGCCCTCTTTCATGAACGAATCGGTCATACTCTCCTTTGACGGGCCCTGCCGGGTGCTGGAACTTCAGATTTATTACATGGGGAATGGCGCGGCGAAGGACACGGTGTTCATTGTCGGGGATGCGGCGGAAGGAGCCATACCGCCGACACACTGGGTGTGGGATTACAATACACTCATCGATCCCGTGGTTGTGGACTATCAGTCTGAAGGCTGGATCACCATCGATCTTCGCGGTACGGAACTGCGGAGCGACGGCTACGACCGCATCGTCGTGCAACACTGGCTGCAGGCGCCTGCGGGTCCCTGGTGGGCGGTCGATACCGACAAGCAGCTCACGCCTTATACCTCCTTCCTCATGGATCCCACGCAAACGAACAGCCTCGGGGGACCCGGTGCATACCTGCTTGCCAGCAATGATTACATGGTGCGTGCGCTGGTGGAATATGACTTCCCCGAAGGCAACGGCTCCGCCGACCCCCCCGCGGCGACGATGGTCGATGTCGCGATTGAGTCGGGCCTGCAGAAAGATGGCGCGCGCATCAACGCCGCGATGGCCGCGGTGGCGGACTGGAACAATGACGGACGCGACGATATCGCCATCGGCTCCAACTATTTCCAGAATACCGGTTCCGGCTTTACGAACGTCTCCGCGAATCTGGGACTGCCCAACGGCTATTCGGTCTGGGCGGATTTCAACAATGACGGGTGGCAGGACGTATACATCGTTTCCGGCGGCGACAACGACCGCCTCTTCCGTTCCGATGGTGCAGGAGGTTTCGAAGACGTCACCGCGACCGCTGGCATCAGCAATCCCGCTCCCACCGTCACACCGATCTGGTTCGATTACAACAATGACGGCCTCGCTGATCTGTTCATTGCGAACGGACGGCGGACCGTCAATAACCAGGAGGTCTATTACCAGGACAAGCTCTGGAGAAACAACGGTGACGGCAGCTTCACCGACGTCACCGCGCAGAGCGGCATTGCCGCCGCGGAACCCGCTCCGTACATGGATTGCTGGGGAGCAAGCGCCTGCGACTACAACAACGACGGACTGACCGACATTTTCGTTTCCACCTATCGTCTCGAACCTGACCTGCTCTACCGCAACAACGGTGACGGTACGTTTACGGAAGTCGGTGCCGCCACGGGAGCGCGCGGGAACCCCACCGCGTCACCACAGTATTTCGGGCACGGTATGGGAAGCGACTGGGGCGATTTCGATAATGACGGCTGGATGGATCTCGTGGTCGGCAACCTCGGCCATCCCGACTGGCGCGGCTCGGTATCAAACCCGTCTCTCATCTTCCACAATGAGCAGGGCAACTCCTTTGTCGAAGTGCATCACGAAATGGGATTGAAGTTCCGGGAGATGAATGCCGGTGTGGCATGGGCGGACCTCGACTGCGACGGATATCTCGATCTCTGGCAGTCCCAGTACGCATATCAGAAAGAAGGCGAAAACGGCGAACCCGGCCGTTACTCCCGGCTGTACATGAACCAGGGGCCACCCGGATATGACCTGCTGGATCGCACATGGCATTTCGGTGCGAAGATCCACGGCGCATGGACGGTATCGCGCCTCGATTTTGATCGCGACGGTGATGTGGATCTTCTCGTGGCGAGTCCGCGTGAAGGAGTCAAACTTTTCAGGAATGATCTGCCTCGCCTTGGTCACTGGCTTGCGCTCCGCCTCTCGGGGAGTCCGGAAGACAATGTCCCCATGGACGCCTTCGGAACACGGGTGGTCGTTTACGCCGACGGACGATCATTCACCCGCACACTCTCGACATCCTCTGCCGGATCACGTGCAGCCACCAGCAGCCTCGAACTGCAATTCGGGCTCGGCAATGCCGTCGGTATTGACAGCGTCGTCGTGCATTATCCCAACGGGGTACACCGCAGTCTGACCACGCTGAAGCTCGACACACGCTACGCCATTCCGTACACCGGCGAAATCACTGCAGGCATCGAAGCCGCAGCAAATCCGGGCAGCTGGCGCATCGATGCAGCCGCACTGCGCAGCGGCAGTCTTTCGTTCGTACTGCAGCGCGACAGGCCGCTTGACAATCCCCGCATTGCACTTCATAACGCACTCGGACAATGCGTCATGACCTTCGATGCCGGCATGCTGCAGCCCGGTCTGCAAACCCTGCCAATCACCGCAGGGCTCGCGAGCGGAACATACTTCCTCGTGGTAGAGGCGGAAGGCAGCGTACAGAGCCTGAAGCTCCAGCACCTGCGGTAGGCCAGGCGCGACAGGATTTTTCATAAAAAGCTTGTAGCTTGCAGCGGCGGCATATGCTGCCGCTGCTGTTTCAATCACTTATCACCTGCAGAACATCATGAAACGACTGCTTCCAATTTTTGCGCTCCTGCTCCTCCCGCTGTGTGTTCAGGCACAGATTCTGGAGAAGGTCACCGTCAAGGAAATTCTGCCCACGGTCCACAGCAGAGCCCAGAGCGACTTCGCCGCGGACGCCGTGCTGACGAACACCCTCTTCTTCGGATTCAGCTACCAGGGCGTTTCGCTGGAACTCGATCTTTCGAATGGAAAGGCCACCGGGTGGCTGTACCGTTTTTATTCCCCGACGCTCGATTCTGCATCGTTCTTCATCGGCGTCAAGGTGGCCATCATCGGTACTCAGGCAGTGCGTCTGCCCGTCGACACGGTAACGCAATACTTCCCCGTGAGCATCGGGAGCACGAAACTGACCGAGCCCTGGGTGGATTCGGATGATGCGCTGCAGGGATCAAAAGATGGCGGTGCGGAGAGCTGGCTGCAGTCCAACCCGGATGCAACGCTTGCACTCTGCTTTACCATAAACAATCCGGTGGCCAACAAGTATTTTCCGCAGGGACAGTATTACTTCTTCCGTTATACAGCCTCGACGGATACGCTCACCTGTATGGTCCACGCGAGTTCAGGTCAGCCATTCCGCTGTTTTTCGGGAAATGCACCGACCATTCTCACCATTCCCCCGACGACGGCCCGCATCGGTGTTGCCTACAGTTACACGGTCAACGCCTTCGGAGATCCCGCCCCCAGCTACCGTCTGGAAACTGCTCCCGCCGGTATGACGATTGATGCCACGAGTGGGAAGGTTTCATGGACACCGTCTGCCGGTCAGGAAGGCAAACACCCTGTCACCGTCATCGCGGAAAACGCCGCCGGCAGCGATTCGCAGTCGTTCGAAATTACCGTGCAGGCATCCGGAGGGGTACCGGAAATCACATCCTCACCTGTCACCGTGGCCGTCGCCGGCAAACAGTATACATATCAGCTTACATCCACAGGAACACCGGCACCAACATACTCCCTGAGTGAATCGCCTGAGGGCATGCTTATCGACGGTGGACGCGGTGCCATATTCTGGACCCCGACCCGGCTCCATGCCGGACCGCATACGGTCACCGTCGTCGCGACAAATTCCGCGGGAACTGACGAGCAGACATACACGCTCGAGGTACACACCTCTCCGGTGATCGCTCCGATCGAAGCACAGGTCATTCCGTATGATGATCCGTTTACCATGGATCCGATAGTCGATGCGTATCCCGATCCGGTTTTTGCGCTGAACGCGGGACCCGATGGCATGAGCATTGATCCCCAGACAGGACGCATTTCGTGGACGCCCACACAGCAGCAGGTCGGTAACCATACCGTCCTGTTCGAAGCAGAAAACGCTGCGGGCAGAACGCAGCGTTCGTTTGAAATTGAAGTGGATGCCTCGCTTGATGCGACCGGGATTTCCGCGGCACCGAACTTCCGTCTTGTCTCCAGTTATCCGCAGCCGGCATCACAGGAATTGCAGCTTGCCGTGGCAGCCCGTACCTCCGCCGCCATCAGCGTGGAACTGTTCGATGCGCTGGGTCGCAGCGTATATCGTGGTGAACTCCAGGCGAATGCCGGCACAACTGCGCGATTGACGATTGCAACACAATCCCTGCGCAGCGGCATGTATGCGCTGCAGCTGACTGACGGCACGCAAATGCTGCAGCGCAGCATCATCGTCGCGCGGTAGGCACAGCGAGGGTTCGTCAGCGCGATTCAGCGATGACACGATCGATGAATGTGTGCATGGCGTCGAGTACCCTGGGACGCGCCTGTAGATGCGGGACATGCCCGCATTGCGACAACCATAGAACTTCTGACGAGCCGGCGACATGGGCTTCGATTGCATCGACCTGTCGCCGGCTTCCGTAGTGATCATCCTCCCCCTGGACGACCATGACCGGACAGCGTATCGACTGCAGGTCATCGAGCATATCCCACTCCGCCAGTCCCGGTGCGAGCCAGGTGTCGGCCCAGGCGGAAAACACGTCGTCGGTATTGTTCCCGTGGTACCGCTGCAGTTTCCCGCGCAGATCAGTTTCGCCATAAAGTTTTTTTGCTTCACGGATACCGTCAAGAGTGATGTCTTCAATGAGCACGTGGGCAGCTTCCGAAATGACAGCGTCACAGCGCTCGGGAAACAGGGAAGCATACATGAGTGCGATGGTGGCGCCATCGCTGTGCCCGACCAGCAGCGGACGCCGAATGTTGAGTGCGTCAAGCAATCCCTGCAGATAGATCTCCGACTCCAGCTGGTAGAAGTCGAGCCGGCGCGGTTCCGTCATCGGTGAGGATTTACCGTGTCCCTTTCGATCGTATACCACTCCGTCGCAGCCTGTCGCCTGACACAATTCGTACGGGAAACTTTTCCACTGCTCAACGCTGCCCAGCGCCTCATGTAAAAAGATCAGTGTCGGACGCTGGGCTTGCGTGTCTTCATTCACATGTGCATACATTTTCACATGCAGTCCGGCATCCGCAACACCGATATGCATGCGACGTGCCATCATACGTGTTGCATCCGTATCCATTATCTGCCCCTCCTGCCTGCGTTCAAGATTCTGTCCACGTCAGGGCTGTTCCTCCCTTCCCATGGCACTCCATTCCTCACGTGCGGGACCGTAGATGCCCGGGACAGTCAGTCCTGCATGGCGCATGTAGGCCGTACACTGCGCACGGTGGTGAATTTCATGCCGCAGAAGTACCTGCAGCGCAAACACTATTTTCCACATCTGCCCGAACATCTCGCATTCCTCCTGCAGCGAAGCGTCCGTCCACGATGTACGCAATTGATGGTCGAACGAGTCACAGAGCTGCTGGTATCCCGCGAGTATGTCTGAGGCTGCCGTGGGTTGCGGATCCTCCTGGTCAACACCAGTCGGCTGCAATCCCACATGTGCCATCATCTGGCTGAGACTGGTCACGATATGCCAGGCGAGAAAGCCGAGCGTACGACCCTCGGGGTACACGCGCACCTCCAGGCTGCTGGTGGTGAGTGCTCCAAGAATACGTTCTGTTTTTGCTCTCTCTTCCCTCCAGTCCTGCAGGAACTCTTCAAGGGTATGATACATGGTATTTCCTCAAGAATGTGACACCTGCGCGTTTGCGATGCGCAATCAACAAAATACGAGTAATCACCGGCGGCGTTCAAGTTGCGAACTTCCTGCAGATTATGCAGAAACTGCATATTATTCGCTCCTGCATTATGCAGAAACTGCATATTCCCAGCCCGCCGATTATGCAGAATGTGCATAATATGAAAACCGGCAGCCGCGTTGTGCGCGACCACCGGTCTTGTGGTTGCCTCTGGACAGCGGTCAGCTCTGTATCTTGTTGACCTGTCCAATAAACAGCACTGCGCCTGTATTGCGCTCATGGATAACGAATACGAACGGGCGATCAACGATCAGTGCTGGAGGTACTGAGGTAGCGCCCACTTCAACGGAAGTCACCGCGGCGGCTTCGGTGCCTTCCTCATTTACTTCAACAAAAGTTTTATGTTTGACGCTGCTGATGTAAAGCTCACCCTCAGGATTGATCCCTGTAAAATCGGCACTGTAGGGACTGAACGCTTGCTCCATGCCAAGCGTTGTAAGCGCGTCCTTGAGGGGGATCTCATATTCCATGCGGAAACGCGGCAGCTGCAGCATGATCTCCCTGTCCTGCAGGGCATTGATCCACGCCGTCCAGTTTCCCTCTTCCGCCAGCGCTTCGCGCACATCGGCGAGCGACCCTTCTCCTGTTGGAAGCAAAATGGCCATGCTGAAACGATCCCACCCGTAAGGAAGATCAACGATCTGTACGCTGCCGTTATGCACATAGCGCATGGTTGATTCGCGCTGCATCATGCGCACGGTCTGCGTGGCGCCGCCAGCCGCATGAAACTGCGCATCGTGCGTACGCTCCGGATCGAAGCGTGTCGACCAGTTGCCCTTGAAGTACACTGCATTGATCAGGTACATCATGGTGAGCGGAGAGATCGGTCCATCAATGATGGTGGGGATACGTCCTGCGGTATTTGTGCTTACCCAGTCGTTAATGATGCCGGCAGCCGTGGGAGCATTGAAATCCAGGCTCTGCACTTCGGCATCGAAATAATAGCGGTTCGTATCGACGAAAGATTGCTCGACCTGAAATCCGTTCCTGCACCAGATTGAATTTGCGATGGTCAACTGCACGGCCGGATCCGCATGCAGCAGAACGTCGCGCAGTCCCTGCCATGCAGTGTTGATATCATACGGGGAGAGTTGCTCCAGGCTCAGCGCGGTGCGCATACCTTCCCACGTATCGCCTCGTGCCCCATTCATGGTCATGCCCAGCGCCATACTGATGCTGAGTGGGGAGAGGAAAATATTTTTATCGGATTGAGACTGCGCGACCGTATTGAAAATACGGAAAGCGAATGCGCTGTTGGACTTGTTAATCGAAGCTTCCCTGGCGCTGAGCGACCGCATCGGGGTCGGCTCGGCGGGTCCTGACGTTTCATCCGAGCATGCGGAGAGCAGGACGACAACACCCAGGGCAGCGAGGAGGATGCGATGCATGGGATTTCCTTTCTCCCATCGGTCAGAAACCGATGGCGACGCCTACGGTGAAATTCAACTTGCTGGTGTAGTACACGGATTCATCGACGGAGTAGCGCAGCAGACCGCCTTCGAGTCCAACATTGAGCATGGAGTAATTGGAAGGAAACATTTCGAGTCCGACCCGCACCTTGCTCACCGGTCCGAGCAGCGAAGCGCCCACGAAGGTTCGCATGTACGGATAGACGAAACGGAACATCCCGTATTCCGGCATGGAGAGTTTCCAGACCGCGCCGATGACATCCACCATACGGTTCTCCCGCACCTGCTCGGCCATGGCCGGCGATGGCGGCGTATAGATTTCCTGCATGGAGCCGTCGAGCTTCGGTGCTGTCGGTGCACCGAGCGTCACGTATTCCCTGCCGAAGGCTTCGCGTCCATACTCGAACCCGAAGGCGTGGTGATCGGTGACCTTGTACACGGCACTGATGGCCATGTTCTCGAAGAGGTTGTGTGAGTTATGCGGCAGGTCCACGGTCGGATACGACTGTCCGTACACCTTGCGCAGTTCGAACACCATGTTGCTGAGGATGTTCGTGCGGGGACCTGGCTGGAAGAAATGCCAGGGCCTGTCGCCTTCCGTGCTGGGCAGTTCCTGCGGTGTCGTACGTGCGACGAGCGCCTGCAGCGCAGCCTCATCGTCCATCCCTGCACCACTCAGGTTGCCACGAAGCGGGATCCCGGCACCCGAAATTTCTGCATCCCGGCGGGTCACGAGCGATGCGGGATCTGGCAGCGCTGCCAGAGTAACGGGCACCGCGCTTCCATCGCCACGCAGTGCATCAGCAGCGGAAACTCCTGCGGTGGAGATGCCGCGTCCCGCGGAGGAACGCGTATTGCTGCTGCGTGACTGCAGGAGATCGGACCGGTGACCGCCGGCCGCCGCGGAGGAAGACAGGGAGGATGGAACAGCGGTGCCCGGGGTGGCGGACACTCCATCCTCTGTCTCTGTGTGTTGAGGCGTCACCTGTGGTGAAATGGTAGTCGCGGCCGGCGTATCGGTCACTTTCGCCTGCTGGACGGGGACATCCTGATCAGGAGAAATGCTGAGGACCAGGACGGCAGTTGCGAGTGCGGATATTGCTGCGGTGAATACATAGCGGCGTCCCTTGATGAGGGCGTTGCCGACGAGCGCCGCAGCGGCACCCATGCGTTTGCCGATGCCTGCCGGCTGCGTTGAAGTATTAGCAGGAGGAGTGAGGCCGAGATTGATGAACAACTGCTGAGACACATGCGACGGTGTTGTAATACCGGCCACATCCTCCTGTATCATATGGTGCAGCTTCTGATGCTGCAGGAATTCCTGACGAAGCTCCGCGTCAACGGCCATGCGTTCGAACAGCACGTCTTCGAGGGCGTCGTCGAGTCCTTCGTCAAAAAAGCGGTGAAGTAATTCCGTGGACTGCATTGTAATGGTCTATGCCTGGACTTTAGAAATTTCTATCGTGAAAGATCAGCAATGTATGGCTGCAGAATGCTGCGCACCTGGTCTTTGGCCCGCATGACGCGCACCTTGAGCGAGGAAACAGAGTCCCCCGTAATTTCCGCGATCTCCTTGTATGACAGCCCCTGGTAAAAGCGCAGGATGAACGCTTCCCTGTAGGTGTCGTCAAGCAATTCCAGCGCGGAGCTGATCATGGATAACAGTTCTTTTCGTTCGTACATCGGAACGCGATCAGCGATCTGTTCATCCTCGAACGGCGACCAGTACACCTTATTGCGGCGTGTGTTCAGGAACACATTGCGCGCACTGGTCAGGAGATAGGCAAGGATGTTGCTGACACGTTCATTTTCTTTGAGCGTCTGCTTGTAAAAGCGCGTGAACGTTTCCTGGAAAATGTCGTTTGCATCATCCGGGTTTCCGCACAACCGCAGGCTGAACATGTAGACTTTTCGCTCGTACCTCGAGAACAGCTCTCTGAAAGCCGCGTCCTTCTCCTTGCCGCTCTGTTTGAACGCCTCGAAGAGCTGTTCGTCGGTATGTCTGCTATAATTTTCAGGCATCCGTTGATGCGCTGTAATTGATCGCCTGTTTCTGGCGGTTACCAGTGAATAGACACCGTTTTACGAAGTGGGTTACATAAAGATACACGCTGGAATGCAGCAATTCAGGGCGAAAGCCCGATTCCCCGGAAAAACACCCCCAACGAGCCCGGATCAAGCAATATTGTCGTGAAAAAACCGGTCGCCGCACCGTAGAGATGCACATCGTGACCGATATTTCCCCAGTTCCGCTTCGCTCCAATGACACTTCCTGCGATGAAAAGAACGGCGAAAACAGGCCAGGGAAGCGGTATCGGCAGAAACAGCAGCATGACTTTGGCCGTCGGGAAATACAGCATTCCCGCGAAAAACAGTCCCGAAACAGCGCCGGACGCCCCGAGGGCCTTGTAATCCATGGTATTCCGCTTCACCCACACCGGTGGCAATGCTGCTCCGAGCATGGAGAGAAAGTAGATCGCGAGGAAGCGGCCCGTTCCCGTGACTGCCTCGATATACATCGCGACGGAGTAGAGTGCGATCAGGTTGAACGCGAGATGCATGTAATCCGCATGCAGGAAGCCGTAACTGATCACCCGAAAATACTCCTTCCCATGGTACACCTTCCATGGAAAAAGCAGGTATTTTTCCGTCAGCGTTCTGCTGCGAAATGCGATGAGACTGACAACCGTCGTCACAACAAGAATGACGAGAGACGCCGGAGCGTGCGATAGCATAAACTGGAGTTGCTGCATCAAAAATCCATGACGATCAGTGTTTTGGAAGTGCGGCTTCCAGCGGGCGGTCGCGCACGATGGCGCAGCCGAGGCTCATTTTCTCCTTGTGCCTGAGTGTCCCCCCCGCAAGCAGGGAATCGAGCGCGAGGCGAAGGGACTCTTCTTCCACGAAAAACCCGCTCTTATCATCATCGATGCGTCCATGATACTGCAGCTGCCAGGCGGGATCAAAGACGAAGACTTCCGGGGTGACGGTCGCATGCATCATATCCGCAGCGGCGGACATGTCGTCCCTGTACACGGGAAGAGGGTAGTCTTTCCGTTCGATATAATCCTGCATGCCGTCGACATTTTCATCCGCGTTGGCGTTGACTGCGATAAAAGACACGCCACGCTGTTCAAACGCAGTGCGCAAGTCTCGCAACCTGTCGATATAACCATCGGAGCAGGGACAACGGTATGAGCAGTATATCACTGTGGTCAGACGTCTGCCTGCAAGATCGTGCAGCATGACGGGACGCTGGTCCATGTCGACGAGAGCGACGTCGCTCATACGCGATCCGAATACCGGGGAGAGCCGGGACTCCGCATCATCCTTGCAGACCAGGGGTTCTTCCACGCTTCCGGCGGATTCGCCATCCACGAAGAGCACTACACTGAGCAGCAGCAATAGGGCCGCCGCTGCCACACCAACGCGGAGTCCGACACTGCGCCTGAGATCCATGCTCATTTGCCTGGAGCCTCTGAGAAACCAAGCCGGTCGATCATTCCCACAAGCGCAGCGCGTGCGGTCTGCGTGGTATCACAGTACACCGTGACCTCCTTGCTTTCGAGATCGGCATGCACCGAATCCACACCCTGCATTTTCGCAAGCGTCTCCTCCACTGTCGCCGTGCATCCGTCACAGTGCATACCGGGTGCCGACACCTGCACCATGGTGATACCGGGGGCAGCCATTCCCGCAGCTTCCTCCTCCGCATTGCTGTTCCCTGCATTCTGCTGGCATGCCGTGAATAGCAGCAGCACGGGGACAACCAGCAGCAAGAACCGAATGGTATGATTCATCTTCTTCATCACATCTCCTCTCGAATCCATCGTACGAAATTTCCTTCCCTCACGCCGTGTCTGTCACAGAACCCGGCATTGACTTCGACGACATACGTCGCCGGCGCCGTGGATGGGACGGATTCTTCCGAGTATGGAATGGTATTGCGCTGAATGGTAACGATGCTGCCTGCGCTGTTGACGAAGATAATGTCCAGCGGCAGGGGCGTATTCGCCATCCAGAACGACCGATATTCCTCATTCGGAAAAATGAACAGCATGCCCTGCTGTTCGCCCATATGTTCCCTTCCCATTAAGCCCTGCGTCCGTGTATTCTCGTCTTCCGCGATTTCGACGGCGATGGAGGTGAGGGTATCGCCCTCCGCTTCGGTGAAATACAGCATCGCGTCGTTACGGAACTGGATTGCCTCATGTGCCGGCTGCTCCCGCTCCTGCTTGATCACACGGGTGATCTCCGGGTCCCGATGATCCATCAGATAGTTTGAAATAAGGAGAAAGATGATGGTCAGAGCGATTACCGTGAGTCCGATAATGATGAGCGGCGAAGGGAAGCGCCTCTTCGTCCCCGGCTTTTTGTTCGTTTTTGTGTTCATGGTCTCTGTGTGTTCATGATACCTGGCAGATAAAGTAGCATTTTTCGGCGCACCTGCCCATTACATGGTATAACAACCGGCAGGCGGTTTGTATTCCCGGACTTCCTTTACTGGCGCTTGTCTTCAGCGAGCCGTATTTTTTCTCCTGCATTTCCAATTCCCCTGTAACCATCGCAGGATGCGGATTGTCAGTTTTCTGACAGGTCAAGTACATAAAAGCCCGGCCTGTAAACTGGACAACTGACATGAACGCGCTTCCCCGGAATACAGATGAACGAACGCGAACGGCGACAGCGTTTTAACGAATTATACGCGCTTTACGACAAGCGCATACTCGCCTATTGCATTTACGTTCTCAGTGACCGGGATCTGGCCAATGACGTGTATCAGGAGGTGTTTGTGAAGGCGTATCAGTCGCTGCATACACTGCGCGAGGAAGGAAAGGAAGCAAACTGGCTTTTCCGCATCGCGCGCAACGAATGCCTGAACAATCTGAAATCGCGTCAGCGCAGCGACAAACGCTCAGTGCCGATTGATAATGCGGAACGTTTTCTGGTCACCGGTGATGGCGCGGTGGAGCGCAACGAGGCAGAACATCTCCACCGGGCTCTGGATCAGCTGCCGGACGATTACCGGGAAGCACTGCTGCTGGCGGAATTTGAAGGATTTTCGATGAAGGAAATCGCGGAAATTACCGGTGCAAGCCTCTCCAACGTGAAAGTGCGCATCCACCGGGCAAAACAGAAATTGCATAAGATTCTCGAACCGATATTGAATGATTATGAATGAGCGCATCCAGGAACTGATCACCGCCTATTTGCACCGTGGCAGCACGGCCGAACAGGAACGGGAGTTATTCGACGCCTGCAAACGCGATCCGGAAGTCGCCGAGCAGCTTCGACAGCATCTGATTCTGTCACTGAAGCTGCGGAAATTGCGTGACGATGTCACCGTCCCTCCCACATTGCATGAAGCGCTGAACAGTCGCATTGCATCCCTGGCGGTTGACAATTCCGCCGCCGAGGACACCGACACTTCGTCCACCGCTGTTCCCGCAGCGGCACCTGCGCCGGCGCCCCGCCGATTCCGACTTGTCCATCTCTTCGGCACAGGCGTGGCGACAGCCGCTGCAGCTGCGGCGCTGGTGCTGCTGCTTCTCCCCGGACCCGAAACAACACTGCCGATCAGCGGCAGTCCGGTCGCCCGGCTCACCGACACGATGTACATCATCAAGAAGGATACTGTCACGCAGTTGCGTGAGGTTACGCGCGAAGTGTACATTGCGCGCAATGACAACCCTGCTCCCAGTTCAGTGCAGCAGCCGCAAACAGTTTCGACAACGGAGCAGCGACCTGCGACACCCGCGTCCTCTCCTGCGATGGCGGGAAACGGGACCGGCGCGGACCATGGCGAGGTGGATACACCGCCCGCGAACAAGCTGCATCCTGAAGAGCGTCCCTCGGTCACGCCCGAAGACAGAAACAACAACGGCGACAGTGGTGAATACTTTGCGGATGCGCGTCCCGTCGAGACGCTCACTCCGCATGAAAAAACCGAGAATTATCTCGACCAGTACAGTGCAATGCTCGTCACCGTCGCTTCCGTACAACTGACGAGCGCGGATAGAATATCACAGTAATGAAACAGTCGATTCCCTTCATACTTGGTCTGCTGCTGTTTTCAGGTTCCCTCCTGCAGGCACAGGACATCACGCCGTACACCCTTCGCAGCGGTGAAGAAGACATTTTCCAGCGGGAGGTGAATTCGGCAATCGCACAGGCTTCGCTCGACGAACGCCTGCCGAAACTCGGCTGTACGGTGGAATACCTGCGCCGCCTCGACGGTGAAGATATCGTCTACCGGCGTGGACCGATCGACATGCACCTGCACGGTGCGATGGGAGCCATTTCCACTGCCTCAAAACACCAGGTCGGCACACGACCGGTGTCGCCCGACGATGCGGCCACATCCTATTTCACCGGTGGTATTCTCGTCGATCTGCCTCGTCCCGGAGAGAGCGGCGAAGAACTGGCGATGCTTCCTGAAGGCTATCGCTACATGCTTCGTGTCGCACTGATTCCGCAGCGCTATGTCGATGGCAGGTTAAACGCCACGATTTTCCTCGAGCGTGCGGTTGTACGGGAAACAGGCAACCGCCTTGAACTCCATAGCAGCGAAGTCTTTTCCCGCTCGGTCGAGCTCGACGGGAATCTTCCCTTGAAATTTGATCTGCCGTCGTGGGACAGTACGCTGCCCGGCGGCGAACCCGCCGTCCCTGAGCGCCTCCGCGAAGGCGTGCTCATTACACTGGAGACGCCGCATCAATTCAGTCTTCCCGGAAGCTATCCGCAGCCGTTCAATGACAGGGCCCAGCTGACCTACGCCGTCCCGCGGACAAGCATGGTGCGGCTGACCATCCACGTACAGGGCGAAGAACGTGTGCTGGATGAAGGCCAGCGCAAACCCGGGACCTACGATGTGATCTGGGATGCGGAGGATCTGCCCGATGACAGCTATACGGCGACGCTCGTGGCAAGGGATGATGAAGGTACGACATTGTACAACAGCGAACACACATTGATCAAAAGCCGCGAAGCGGATTCCTGGAAACCGGAATCCATCACCATGCTGCGGCGCGATGGGTCTCATAACTTTGTCCTTTCAACAGAAAGTGGCATCGCCTACCAGTTCCCGCAGGACAATGCGCGGGGACTCCGCAACATGTTTACGCATGTCGTCTTCCGTCTCGGGTACCGCGTTTCCAGCAGCCTCGAACTCGGCGTCGTCGTCGGTCAGGATGCCTTCCACGAAACGCCCGGCGACGATGTGGACGTCGCACGTATTTCGGATTATGGTGGCGTTGTGGGCTACACATATGGATATGTCGGACCCTATCTGCGCTGGAACATCGGCAGCGCCATGCTTCAGCCCTTCCTGCAGACCTCCGCGGCGTTCTCCGATTCCGCGCCGGTCGTGGAAGCGGCATTCGGTGCACGCTACCAGGTGTTTCGCAACGTAAATGTCTACGCCGCTCCCGCGGTGCTTCTCCACATGCAGAGCGACGTCAGCTCCAAGTTCGGTATTCATTACGGCGTGCAGGTGGCATTCTGATGATGACATACAGGTACATTGCGTCCATGATATTTGCAGCCGTTCTGCTGCTGACGGCATGTGATTTCCCTTCCGATCCCCCGCTGAAGTCTCCTGAGAGCAATGATCCCGTGGTCGTGCCGACGGGACCGGATCAACTGCTTCCTCTCGAAGACGGGAATCTCTGGATTTACGTCGTTACAACACGCTCCAGGCCGAACAGCTCCGCTATCGGTGCGCTCATGCGCAAGCTGACCTTCCAGAATATGAACTACTACCTGCTGCGTTATGGCACCCTGCTCGGTCCCGCGGGCACAACGAAGCGGGCATTTCCCATGCTGCTCGCGCAGGACAGTGCCGGACTCGGCTTTTATCAGCCCGGGGATCCTGATGATACGCTTCGCCTCAACTCAAAGCCTATGCTCTCCTTCCACCTGCCCTACCCGGCGCAACCTGATGAAACCTGGGCACAGTATAACGGTGCGGAATTCGCGACACGCCTGACGGACGTCAACCTTGTCGTTCCCATGCTGACCACTGGCATTGAATTGCTGTGCAACCGCTACGAGGTGGCGCTTAATAACCGCCTCGTCGAAGTACTGTACATCGTTCCCGGCGTATGCATCCTGCGCGTCGATATTGAGGATGAGCAGTATCACACCGTTGGCTGGCATCTGAAACGCTGATGCCCCTTTCCCCCGTTCATGAGAATCACGATATTGCGGAATGTCTGCAGTATACGGTATCGGCTTACTCTGCACCACGCATTCGCTCGGTGGCATAGAGCTCAACGTGCTCCGCTTCGCCCGTTGGATGCGCGCGCGCGGGCATCGCGTTCTCATCATCGGAAGCAGCGGCTCGCCAATGCTGCAGATCGCACAGGATGAAGAGATACCCGCTTTTGCGCTGGGCACGCCACGCAAATACGGTGATCTCGGCGCGGCACGACGCCTCCTGCACACGCTTCGTGAGCATCAGCTCGACATCCTCCAGCTGAACACGACCCGCGACCTCAATCTCGGCATCCTCACCCGCGCACTGAGCCGGGATGCACTGAAGCTCGTGCATGTCCAGCACATGCAGTTTGGAGGGACAAAGACCGACCTGCTTCACCGCCTCCAGCATGCCAGGCTCTCCGCCTGGGTCGCACCGCTCCCCTCGCTCGCTGAGCAGACCCGGGAAAACACCACCATTCATCCAGACAGAATTCACATCATTCCATTCGGTATTGACCTCACGCAGTTCAAAGCCATGCCTGATGGTGATATGGCCCGAAAGCAATATGGATTGAAAACGGACGTTCCGGTCGTGGGTACCGTGGGGAGATTGGATAGAGGCAAAGGACAGGAATTCCTTTTCCGTGCCGCCGCACTGCTTCGCGAACAGGGCACGGAAGTGCAGTTGCTGATTGTCGGAGAGGACACCCGAGCGGAATCCCAGGAGTACGGAAGCATGCTGCGCGACCTCGCTGCGAAACTCGCTATTGCCGACGCGGTTACGTTCGCCGGCTTCGCTTCAAGCGTCGTTCCGGCGTATGCCGCAATGGACGTCTTCGCGCTCACCTCGCTTTCAGAAACCTATGGGATGGTAACGATAGAAGCCATGGCCGCGGGACTCCCTGTCGTTGGATCCGACAGCGGAGGAACGCCGGAAATTCTGCAACACGGCATGAGTGGACTGCTTGTGCCACCCCGTGACCCACAGGCACTGTCAGAAGCGCTTGCACGACTGCTCGGAAACCCCGATGAGCAGTTGCGGCTGGGCGTCGCAGCACGAACGCATGCAAACAAGGCATTCAGTCATTACGCGCAGTGCAGTGCCTATGAGAAGCTCTACGCGACAATCGGTGGAGCTTCGGAACACGCCACAACCTCTGACAACCCTGCCTCATAATGAATACCCGGCACTTGATGTTTTCTCGCAGAGACCGGATATTACTGTATTACACTCTTGTCTCATAACAAATCGAATAGAGGTACCATGAAAAGAATCATTCTCCTGGCCGCCGTCGTGCTCATTGCCACCGGTTGTTCCAAGCAGGAGGAGGAGAAAACGGACGGCAAGGCAATGGTCAAGGAAGCCATGGAGCATCCCGCGCCTGCAAAACGTGATGTCTCCGACGAAGCTCTGATTGCCATCGATCCTGACATACAGAAATACGCCGACCGGCTCTCGGCTGCTGAAGCCGCCGTGAAGGAAGAAGACAACGCCGAAAATCAGATCGAGCTCATCGAAGCGCACATGGCCTACGCGGATTATATGACATACGAGAGCTCCGTCTCCCCGCGAGAAGGGAAATACCACCGCGCACTGATTGAGTACAAGCACGCACTGGAACTCGATCCGGACAACGAAAAGGCACAGGTGGAAATCGCCCAGATCGAGGATATCTACCGCAGCATGAACCGGCCGATTCCCGGTGAAGAATAAACGAATTTCGATACAGGTATTTCCTGTTATAGCCCCGGTATCCGTACCGGGGCTTTTTTATTGCAGCAGACTCTCATATACAGCTGCAGTTCGCGTGAGCATTCCCTGCATCGAATAATGCGTGGTGACATGTTCACGAGCGGCTTCCCCGTAAGCCAGCATCCGTTCAGGATGCCGTACCGCAAATTGCATGGCATCTGCCAGTGCCTGTGCATTCCTCCGCGCATAGCGCAACCCTGTTTTTTCATGCAGTACGAGATCGTCGACCGACGGGAGGTCACTCGCGATTACAGGGAGACCCCGAGCCATCGCGTCAAGATTGACATAACCGAGTGCGTCCAGCGCAAGCGAAGAAAAAATGAGCACATCCACACCGTCACTCCGGTTGAGCGGAGCCTTCGTCCAGCCATAAAAACGCACGAAGGCAGCAAGTCCCTCCTCCTTCACCTGATTCTCCATCGCACCACGCTGACTCCCGCTGCCGTATACCTCCAGGCGCACATCTTCCAGTCCGCGGGAGCGAAGAATGCGCATCGCCTCAATGACAATTTCGAGCCCTTTCCCCTCCTCGATGCGGCCGATCCAGGCAAACACCCTGCTGCTGCGCTCCCTGCGGTGCCAATCTCCAGGGATATCGATGCCGTGAGGAATCACATGCACCATGCGTGCGCTGCCGTCCTTCATCCGGGTTGGGATCAATGCAGTCAGCGCTGAAGAAGGAACGATGACGCTGCGGGGAATGAGTGCAGCGGCGCGTTCGTCATCGAAGAGATTGTGCAGCGTATACACATGCGGTCGCATCGCGGCGATGCGTTGTCCGAGAAGCAGCGCATAGCGGCTGTGGGTGTGCAGAATGGAGATGTTTTCCTGTGCGACAAGCTGCCGCAGCCGGGACATGGCACGCAACGCGCCAATCGCACGCTTGCGACTGCCTGTGCGATTATACAGCGGCAGGAAGCAGAACCTGGGATCGTTCAGCAGCGGCGCTTGCTCCGGTACCCATGCCGCAACCCTGCTTTCATAGCCGAAGGTGGTGAGTCCGTCAGCGAGATCAAGCACATGCCGCAGCACACCTCCACCATCGAGGCGGTTGACAAGGTGAAGCACGGTACGTGTGGGTGGGGTCGGCATGCGGTTACCTCGCTGCTGCTCGAGGGAGGAGGATGCCAGTACCGAATGCAGCGAGTTCAACCGTCACGCTGTCGTCCTGCTGACGAAACGGAAGGTCACCCCAGGCCATCATAGCCTGCTCAGTGGGCAGCGTCACTGTCAGCTTCCGCGGTCCGGCATTGAGAAGCACGTAGGCCCGCTGCAGTTGCAGTCTGCGCTCGGCGACCAGCAGTTCTTCCGGCAACGCCCCTGCATACCGGTGCATACTCCCGCGTCGGAGTACAGGGTATCGAGCACGCAGACGATTCAGTGCAGCGATGTGCCGATACAGGCGTCCACCTGTCTGAAAACAGTCCCCTGCCGGCGCCGTGCCTTTCCATCCCCCGGCAAACATGGATTCCCGGTTTTTCCAGTCCTTCCCTGTCCCACCTGAAAAGCCCTGCTCCGTTCCATAATAGAGAAGAGGAATTCCCTCGAGGCCGTAGAGGAAGGTCAACGCATGCGTCAACCGCTCAGGTGTCGCATCGGGAAGTGAAAGGAAGCGGTCCATGTCATGATTATCTATGAAATTCAGAAGCTTCGATCGTGCATCCGTATGATAGAGCGACAGGTCGTCGAAGGCGAGGCGCAGACGGAAAGTTCCTAGATTACGTCCGAGCGCATCCCGCAATCCTTCCGCGAGACTGAAATTATAGACTGCGTCGAATCCGGGGTGACCGTCTGCATCGGGCTGCGTGTACACCGCACAGAGTGAGTCGCTCGTACTGAACACTTCTCCGAATACGAAGAAATCCCGTTTCCCACGGCTGCGCGCATTCCGCCGAATGGCTTCGAGCCAGGCGTACCAGAACGGGAGGTCCACATGCTTGACTGTATCGACGCGAAATCCATCGCAGCCCGTCTGCTCCATCCACCACGTCCATATATCGATCATGATCGCCAGCACGCGCGGATCCTCGGTACGGAAGTCGTCGAGTCCCCCTGGCAACTCCCCGAGCACCTGATACGGAAACTCATAACGGGGAATCTCCCCGTAGTTGTGATACAAGCTCAGATCCTGCAACGCTTTCGGTGTGGGCATCCTGCTGCTGTCGTTCCATGCCAGCGTATATCCATCGTCATTCCATTTCCAGCCTCCCTCCTTCGTCCCGATGAGTGGAGCAGTATGATTGCAGACCACATCGAGATAGACACGCATTCCACGTGCATGCGCGCGGTTGATCAGGCGCCGCAGATCTTCCATACTTCCCAGGCGCGGATCGATACGCTTGAAATGTTGAATCCAGTACCCGTGAAAAGCGCCCGGGATGTTCTGCTGCACGGGAGTGATCCATAGCGCATTCACACCGAGGCTGTCGAGGTAGGGCAAGCGCTGTTCAACGCCGCGCAGATCACCACCCTGCACCGCCAGCGGATTCCGCGCATCTGATATTCCATTGGCGTTGTTGTTCGCCGGGTCCCCATCCTCGAAGCGATCGAGCATCACCAGGTACATGCTCAGGTCGTCAACGGCTGGAAGCGTTGCCGACTGCCGGACAGGCAGCAGCATCACGCTGACCGCGATAACGCACAGCAGGAAAAGCGCAAGCAGGGTTCGATTTCTGTAGGAAAGCTTCATGGCATTCGTTTTTCGCATGTTAACAATTTGCTGCTTCCTATCCCATCAAAAGAAAATCCGGCACGGTATATGCATTTTCCTTCCTGAGATCGTAATATGTGGCAAAACAGCGTGCACATGAAAATTTCGTCCTTACTTCCTCCACGATCCCGTCTGCTGCTGGGTGGACTCCTTCTCCTCGCCTTGCTGGTGAGCACGTTCGTGTACATCGAGGTCACGCAAACGCGTGAAGAGCTTATCAGTAACGTGCGTGACGAAGCGCTGCTGCTGACAGAGACGCTCAACCGGAGCAGTGAGATCACACTTATCGCGGGGAATGAACTCGACAACGCCCTGCTGCAGCGCCTGCGCATTTCCGCCAGGCTCATCGATGAAATGCAGCGGCATGGCACACCCGGCACGCGGGAGCTGCAGAGAGAGGCGGAGGACCTCGGTCTCGCGGCGATTCTGCTGTTCGATGCCAACGGCTCGATAGCTGCATCAAACCGACCCCTGAAATCGGCAACACGATCAGAAGCGAATGCCAGGCGTGAAAGCGCTGATCTCCTCGCTCCCGTGCTTGATGGCAGCTATGCCTGGACAGCGGATGACAACAGCTATCTGCCATGGACGGGGGACACACTTTTCGCGTTTACGCATGAACGCACAGGGGGCGGTGCCATCCTGCTCGGACTGTCCAGCGACAAGCTGCTGCAACTCCGCAAGAAACTCGGCATCGGGAAACTGGTGCAGGACATCGGTGCCACAAGCGGCATCGCATACGTACTGCTCCAGGATGCATACGGCATCATCACGGCGAGCAAGGGAATCCAGGAAATGCGGGCGATCGATGAAGACCGCTTCCTCGGCCACGCCCTGCAATCGGACAGCGCATTTACGCGCATCCGGGATTACAATGGCAGCAAAGTTTTCGAGATTGTACGGCGCCTGTCCATTGATCTCGACAACCCGATGATCTCCCGTATCGGACTTTCACTCGATCGCGTTCGTGATATTCAGCAGCGATCGATGCGGCGCACGGTATTTATCGCGGTTGGATTTTTCGTGACTGCGGCGATTCTGCTCGTCCTTCTCCTCACCCGCAAGCGCTTCGCCCTATTGAGCGAAGCGCACCGGCGCATTACCACATACACCGGGCTTGTACTCGACAATATCGCGGATGCCGTCATCGCCATCGATGCTGATCAGCGCGTTACGGTGTTCAACAGTGCGGCAGTGCAGCTGTTCGGCATCGAAACCGAAACTGCGGAAGGCAGCCGTTACGAAACGCTTTTCCCTGCCGATACGCTTCTGCTTGCCGAGACGCTGCAGGGAAATCTTGCGATTCCATTCAGGGAGATACAGTTCGCTGACAGCAATGGAGACCAGCGCTTCCTTGTGGTGAGTACTTCAATTATTCGAAGTGATGCTGGAGCGACGGAAACCCTCGTCTCCATCGCACGGGATAACACCGAGCAGCGCAGGGCACAGGAACAGCTGCAGCGCCGTGACAGGCTCACCGCCATGGGAGAACTGGCCGCGGGTATCGCACACGAAATCCGCAATCCATTGAATGCAATCAGCATCATTGCGCAGCGCTTCCAGGCCGAGTTTCGTCCTGCCGACGATGTCGAGGAATTCGAGCAACTTACGCGCACGGTACGATCCGAAGTGCAGCGTGTCAACGGTATCATCACACAGTTCCTCGAATTCGCGCGTCCCACAAAGCTGTCACTCAGCCTGGTGCCTGCCAGTGAGCTCTTCGACAACAGTATTAATGTGGTACGCAGTCAGGCCATGGCGCGGGACATCCGGATCAATGCGTATGTGGATGATGGACTCGCGCTGCAGTGTGACCGTGAAAAAATGCAGCAGGTTCTGCTCAACCTCCTGCAGAATGCCATCGATGCCATGGAAGACGGCGGCGAGATCAAGTGTGTTGCCTGCAGGAAAAACGGCTGCGTCTCACTGTCGATCGCAGACACCGGTCCTGGCATCTCCGAGAAGCAGCAGTCCCAGATTTTCGACCTCTACTACACGACAAAATCCACCGGCACCGGACTCGGCCTGAGCATCGTGCATCATCTCATCGCCGAGCATGACGGAGAAATTTCCGTCGTGAGTGGAGAAGGAGAAGGGACCACCTTTTACATCACACTTCCTGCCGGAGAATAATTCCGGCATGGTGATTGCTGTATACTGTTGAGAGAGTATAACGCAGCAGGAGAAAAATGAACACCTTCAGCATACTTGTCATTGACGACGAAGCCGCGCAGCGGGAATCCATCGCAGGGTTTCTCAGGAAAAAGGGATACGACCTTTCCACCGCTCCAAGCGGTACTGCAGGCATACAGCATGTACGTGACCATCATGTGGATCTGGTCCTAACCGACTACAAAATGCCGGACATGACCGGTGCCGATGTCCTTCAGCATGTACGCGAGATCAACCCCCTCATCCCGGTCATCGTGATCACGGCGTACGGAAGTGTCGAGACGGCGGTGGGCATCATGAAACATGGCGCCTTCGACTACGTGCAGAAACCGATCGACCTCGACGAACTGCTCCTCATCATGGAACGCGCGCGTGAACATACGCTGCTGGTATCGGAAAACAAACTGCTGCGGGAGCAGCTGGCGGAGAGATATTCGTTCAGCAACATCATATCACAGAGCGCTGAAATGGAGGATGTGCTCAACACCGCGGGACGCGTGGCCGCAAGCAAGGCATCCGTGCTGGTACGTGGAGAGAGCGGTACGGGAAAAGAGCTCATCGCCCGCGCCATCCATCAGGCCAGTCCCAGAAGCGACGCGCCGTTCATCGTTGTCAATTGTGCCGCGATCACAGAAAGCCTCTTTGAGAGCGAACTGTTCGGTCACGAGAGAGGGTCCTTTACCGGGGCGGAAAAACAGCGCATCGGCAAATTTGAACAGGCGCATGGCGGCACGCTCTTTATCGACGAAGTCGGTGACATTCCGCTCGCAATCCAGGTCAAGCTACTGCGCGCCCTGCAGTTCGGCAACATCGAACGTGTCGGTGGCACGGAAACCCTCGAACTCGATGTGCGCATCGTTGCGGCGACCAACCGGAATCTGGAGGAAATGATGCTGGCCGGGGAATTTCGAGAGGACCTCTTTTACAGACTCAATGTCGTGACGATTACCCTCCCTCCGCTGCGGGACAGGCGCAGTGATATCGCACCGCTCGTGCACGAATTCACAAAAAAATACGCAGATATCAATGGTAAATCCGTCGACAGCATCTCCTCTGAGGCCATGGATACGCTCATGCGCTACGATTTCCCGGGTAACGTTCGGGAGCTGGAAAATATCATTCAGCGGGCAGTTGTCATGTCGCGTGACACAACGCTGACAACGCGGGATCTTCCTCCGGGCATGCAGGGTGTCGGGACTGTCGCTGCAGCCTCGCAGGACGAACTGCTGACGCTGGGAAATCTCAACGAGAAAGTCGAGGCACTCGAACAGCGGCTCATCGAGCAGGCGCTCGAAGAAAGCGGGGGGAATCAGGTCCGCGCCGCCGAACTCCTGGGCATTTCAGAGCGCACCCTGCGCTATAAACTCTCAAAAATCAAGAAACAGTAGCCCCGCTTCGACAATCCTTGCCTGCCGAAATCGACAATTTTGTCGATTTCGGCAGGTTTCCAGGATTTGACAGCTTCACAAACGTCCGATTCGGCAATCACCGCTGGCATGGTTGTTGCAATTATACTTCTGTAGTTCGATACACCCGAGAGGCAACAATGAAAACATACATACTTATCCCGGCCATGCTGCTTCTGCTCCCGCTTTTCGCTGCGAGTGCAGTCGCCCAGGAGCAGCCGAAGAAGGGCAACGCGAAGCAGGAGACGTCACAGAACGAAAACAGGCAGTCTGGTGGCGAAGAGTTCGTCGATGAGGACGGTGACGGCATCAACGACCGACGCGAGGAGGCAGGACAGGAAGAATCGCAGTCCAATCGCAAGCAGATTCGCAATCGCCGTCGTGACCATTTCATCGATGTCGATGGCGATGGCATCAACGATGAGCGCTGTAACGGACTCGGCGTCCACTCTGGTGCCCGTCGTGGACAGCAGAAAGGCGGTGGCCAGTAATGCGTCATATCATCCTCATTACGACAGTCCTGCTGCTGTCAGCATCCCAACTTCATGCACAGTGGCTCGGAACAGTCACGCTGGACAACAGCTACGACGACAATGTCTTCCGCAATTACTCCGCCACGTCATCCGCAAGTACTGACCTCTCCCTCATGTATGGCTATTTCCCGAAGGACGCGGACTGGGCCGTCAACTACAGTGGGATGGTTTCCAGCTTCTCCGCGTACCCTGAAAGGCTCTACACATTGCAGAATCTGGCCGCCAGCTACACGCATACCTATGGCGCGAACGACGACAATTCCCTGCGCTTCCTCGCCAGCGGCGGTTTCCGCATCGATGGTGCCGACTATGTGCTCTATGATTACTCTCAGGCGCTGGGTTCGCTGACATGGAAGCAGCAGCTTATCGGAGATATTCCCCTGCTCGCATCGTATCAGGCACGTTACCGCAACTATCCCAATTTTGGAGAGCTGAGCTACCTCGAACATACTGCCTCCCTGGGGACGATGATGTTTTTCGAGACGCGAACCAGCATTCGCATTCAGGCCGATTACGGCTTCAAGAATTATCTCCGGAACGCCTATTCGAACACCCTCGCAGCATCGACCGGTGCTGGAATTCTCGGCAGCGAAAGTACCGGCATGACCATCGAAGGTGATGGTCCCGGCAGTGGCGGCAACGGCGGAGGGAATGGTGGTGGAAACGGTGACGGAAGTGGCGACAGCGAAGGAAGCGGGAGTGGAGGCAACGGCGGCAGCATGGGCAATGGAAATGGAAGTGGGAGAATGGGACTGAACACCGACGGCCAGCGTGGCGGCATGGAATCAACTGTTGAATATCTCATGTACGAGGAGCCGTCGACCAGCCAGCTGCGTGCGTGGATCAATATCGGGCAATCGCTCGGTGAGACCACCGGACTGAGTGTGCGTTTCCTCCAGCGATTCAATCTGACGGACCGTGGACGTGCCTTCGTAGGCGGCGCTGTCGATTTTATCGGGGAGGAAGAACTGTTCGATGATCCCTACAGCTATGAAAGCAGTGAGGTCAGCCTCAAGTTGACGAAGATGCTGAACTGGGGGGTCCGAGTACAGGCCGGGGCATTTTACCTCGCGAAGCGGTACGACTACCCGTCCACACTCGACTACAGCGATCCCACCGTGCCCTCGCGAACAGATGATCGCAGCGGCGGTTGGCTTCGCATCGAAAAACGTTTCGGCGGCGAATGGCTGATGTTCAATGACCTGCGCCTCAGTCTCGGGTATGTGTATCTCAGGAATCAGTCGAACACCTCGTACTATGACTACGCAAGTAATGCCGTGAGCCTCGGACTGAGTACGGATTTCTGAATTCTCTGGGCCGAGAGGCTTCACGTTGTTTCGCGAAACAGAATTTCAGATTGCAAAACAGCGATCCGCTCCCATCGAAGCGGATCGTTGTTTTTCACGCGGAACGGCTGCAACGAAGGAAGAAAAAACCGGCGACGCGCAGGAACTATGATCGTGAAAAAAAGCTTGTATAAGAGTTGCCAAAATTCGTTGTGTGCTTCCCTGAACAACACGATCACAGGATTCCGGTATGAGCCGCATAATCGTTATTGGGTCTGGTTTCGGGGGAATGGGTACGGCCCTTCGTCTTCGAGCTGCCGGACATGATGTTACCATAGTTGAAAAACTGGACAAGCCGGGGGGACGCGCTTACGTCTTTGAACAGGACGGTTTCCGTTTCGACGCGGGTCCCACGGTCATCACGGCACCATGGCTCATCGATGAGCTGTTTGAACTGTTCGGTAGGCGTAGTGAAGACTATGTCAACATCGTTCCTGTGCACCCCTTCTATCGCATCTACTTCCACGACGGCAGTTTTTTCGAATACAACAATGACCCGGGGTTCATAGAAGAGAACATCCGCAAATTCAATCCTTCCGATGTCGAGGGATACCGTGCGTTCATGAAAAAAACGAAACCGATATTCGAGAAAGGTTTTGTTGAACTGGCGGACAAACCTTTCCTGACCATCGGGAGCATGCTGAAGGTACTGCCGGATCTGGTAAAACTGGGATCACATCGCAGCGTGTACTCCTACGTTTCGCGTTTCATCCAGGACGAGCGCCTTCGCATGGTGTTCACTTTTCACCCCCTGCTTGTGGGGGGCAACCCTTTCCACACCACATCGATTTACGCGATGATACACTACCTGGAGAAGGAATGGGGTGTACACTATGCTATGGGAGGGACCGGCCAGGTCATCCAGGCGTTCACGAAGCTCTTCGAAGAGGAGGGTGGCCGATTGTTGCTGAACGCGGAAGTTGAGCGCATCGATGTGCGCGACGGACGCAGCAGCGGAGTGACACTGCGTGATGGACGCGTGTTGAATGCGGATGCCGTGGTGAGCAACGCTGATGTCGCCTATTCCTACCTCAACATGATCGATGCAAAAGAGCGCCGAAAGTACAGCGATCGCAAACTGCAATCCATGCGCTACTCCATGTCGCTTTTCGTGCTTTACTTCGGCACAAACAGGCAATACCCCGACATTGCACATCATGACATCATCTTGAGTCACCGCTACCGGGAGCTGCTCGAAGACATCTTCACGCGCAAAGTGCTCGCGGATGATTTCTCCATGTACCTGCATCGTCCGACCGCCACCGATCCTTCAATGGCGCCAGAAGGATGCGACGCCTTCTACGCCCTCATCCCCGTACCGCACAACGGATCCGGTATCAACTGGAAGGAAACCGCGCCCCAATTCAGGGATCGCATCGTCAATTTCCTCGAAGAAAAGTATCTTCCCGGTCTCAGCGAGAACATCGTGACAGAGCGCATGCTGACACCGGATGATTTTCAGCACAGGCTCAACAGTTATCTCGGATCGGCCTTTTCCGTGGAGCCCGTTCTCACGCAGAGCGCGTGGTTTCGTCCCCATAACCGTAGCGAAGATGTAGAAAATTTGTATTTTACCGGCGCTGGTACGCACCCTGGCGCTGGATTGCCGGGAGTACTTTCCTCTTCCAAAATTGTCGCTTCTCTCATCGGACCTGCGGCAACTGATTCTGCTTGATCCATATCTGGTAAGATAGATGAACACTTCAACAGCCTTGTCCGGTGCGACAGATACCGGACAGTGGATGCTGTATGGTGCGAACGGATACACAGGCAGATTGATCGCCGAAGAAGCTGTGCGGCGAGGATTTTCTCCCGTGCTCGCTGGAAGAAGCGCCGAAAGCGTCACCCCTATCGCAGATGCGCTCAACTGCAGCAGCCGCATCTTTCCCCTCGATGTCCCGGAACAAGTAGATGCCGCTCTCGCTGATGTATCGGCGGTACTGCATTGCGCTGGACCATTTGCACGTACCGCAGAGAACATGATCGATGCCTGTTTTCGCACTGGCACGCATTATCTGGACATTGGCGGGGAGATTCCGGTACTTGAGTCCATTCTCCTGAAAGGTGAGGCTGCAAAGAAACATGGTGTCGTTGTCCTGCCGGGATCCGGATTCGATGTCGTCCCGACCGACTGCCTTGCAAAGAAGCTCAAGGAGCTTCTTCCTGATGCGACAGAGTTACAGATTGCAATGGGAGGCACGGTGTCTCTGAGTCCCGGGACACTGAAGGTCAGCATTGAGACCATTCCGACCGGGGGCACAATTCGAAAGAATGGTAAACTGATGCGCGTCCCTCACGCCTGGCGCATCAAGTCCATCGAATTTGACGACCAGGAGCGATGCACGATCAGCATTCCCTGGGGAGACGTCAGTACGGCCTGGGTAAGTACCGGGATTCCGAACATCCAAATCTTCGGATCTGTCCCACGGCCTACGGCTATTACAATGCGCATGATACGTGGAATGATCACTATCCTCATGCGCAGTGATCGCATCCGCAGGTTTTCAGAAGACCTCGCCGGGAAACTGGTCCACGGTCCTGATGCGACCGCACGTTCTCAGAACATCATGCATATTCGAGGCGATGTCTGGAATGCGCAGGGCGAACATCGCTGTGTGCACATGCACACGCCTGAAGGATATGCATGTACGATTGAAACCACGCTCGCAATATTACCACGGGTTTTGCAGGGGGAAGTTGAGCCTGGAGTATGGACCCCGGCGCAGGCCTTCGGGAGCGATTTCGCCACGACGATACCTGGCATTACGTTCGTGCAAGAGAACGAGTACTAAAGCACACCTTCAATTCCGGAACGTATCATCATCACTGCGATGCCCGCCATGAAAAGCGAAGCGACTTTCGCGAATGCCTGGGATCCGGCCTCACCCATGATGCGGATAATCCATTTCGAATTGATGAGCAGCAGGAGAACGAGCACGAAGTTTGCAACCAGTGCGCCGAGTGTCATCGCCAGTCCCTGCGTATCATGCAGAATCAGGATGGTCGTCAGCGCAGCGGGTCCCATGATCAGCGGAATACCGATCGGTACCACACCGACAGTCGACTGTGGCTTGCGCCTGCTGTCCCCTCCCGACGATGAGAGGTCCTGTATGGCAAGAACGAGCAAAAGAATGCCACCACCGATACGGAAATCATGGGTGGTGATGCCGAGGAACTCGAACAGCGCTGTACCGGTGAACAGAAAAATGATAGCAATCACGAAGGCGGTGAGCGCGGCGCTGTAAATCAGTTTGCGCAGCTCACGTCCCTCGATACCCTGTGTCAGTCCCAGGAACAGCGGGATGAGTCCGAGCGTGTCCATGGCGACGAACAGGGGGATGAACGTCTTGATGAATACTTCAAACATGTTCGATTCGATTGTTTTCTCAGCGGCTCCCTGCCGCAAGGAATATTGCCTGTAACAGTTCTTTCTTCCCTATCCCTTTGAGGCTCGACAGCAGGAGCACACGATTACGATAGCCGAGCTCTTCAAAGCCAGCCGTCAGCGTCCGTTCCTGCCGCACCCGTTCCCCCTGCTTCAGCTTGTCCACTTTGGTCAGTACTGCCTGTACCGGAAAACCTTCCTCGACAAACCACCGCAGCACACGGGCATCCGATTCCTGCAGTGGCAGTCTGCTGTCGAACAGCTGCACGACAAGCGCGAGAGGACGTCCCGCCTCAAAATACTGTGTGATCAGTTTCCCCCAGCTCCGGCGCTTTGTCTGCGACGTTTTGGCGTAGCCATAGCCGGGAAGATCCACGAAACGGAATTCCTCGTTGACACGATAGAAGTTGATTTCCTGCGTCTTCCCCGGTGTCGTACTCACGCGTGCGAGCTGTTTTGCTCCGACAAGAGTATTGAGCAGAGAGGATTTGCCGACGTTCGATCGTCCCGCAAATGCGATCTCCGGGAGCCCCCCTTCGGGGAACTGCGACATTGACGCCGCACCTATTTCAAAAGTGGTATGTAGCTGCATGGCAAAAAAAACGCCGTGGCGCAGGGCCACGGCGCACATTGAACTATGGGGAGTGGGCGATCAGCCCTTCTTTTCTTCCTTGTCTTCGTCGGCTGCCTTGTCGTCAGGTGTGACCGCATCCTTGACATCTTCGACGATGTCTTCTGCAGCTTCCTTGACGTCTTCTGCAGCGTCCTTGACGTCTTCGACAACATCCGCGGCAGTTTCCTTCGCCTCTTCGACAGCCTCGACGGCGGTATCCTTCACGTCTTCCACAACATCAGCTGCGGCTTCGACGACCTCTTCCGCGGCGTCTTTGGCTTTTTCTGCTGTCGTTCCGGAACCGGCGTCAGCCTTTTTCTTCCGTTCCTCGGCAGCCTTGCGGCGCTGGGCAGCAGCCTTCGAACGCGCGGCGCGCTCATTGCGCTGCTTGTTGTCCTGTGCCTCGTTGTAGTCCACGAGCTCAATGACGGCCATTTCCGCGCCATCGCCCTGGCGATGACCGAGTTTCAGCACGCGCGTATAGCCTCCGGAACGCGTCCCGACTTTTTCCGCGATTTCGGAGAAAAGCATTTGCAACGCTTCCCGGTCACGGATGAATTTTGCGATCTCACGGCGGGCATGTACATCAACCGCTTCCCCGCTCTGCTCACGCAGATATGCATTGCGAGCGCGCGTGATCAGCGGCTCGATAATGCGGCGCGTTTCCTTGGCTTTCGCCGTGGTCGTGCGGATGCGTTTGTGCTTGATAAGCGCCGTGGAGAGCGCAGACAGCAGCGCCTTGCGGTGGCTGGCGGACCTGCTGAGTCTTTTTCCAACTTTTGCGTGTCTCATGGTGTGTTCTATTCCTCAGTTTACTCGTCTTCCTGCGAAGAACCGTCAGAAATGTACTGTTCGACATTCATACCGAAATGCAATCCGAAATCATCAACAATGGCTCCGAGCTCTGCAAGGGATTTCCGGCCAAAGTTGCGGAATTTCAGCATTTCCGCCTCTTCGCGGCGGACAAGATCGGCGATGGTCTTGATGTTTGCTGCCTTGAGGCAGTTATGCGAACGAACCGACAGCTCAAGATCGTCGACAGAAGTCAGAAGGATCTTGCGCACGCGTGCCGTTTCATCGTCTTCAGGAGTGCTTTCCTCTTCATCCTTCTTCGACATATCGAAGTTGATGAACATCTGGACGTGATCGAGAAGAATTTTTGCAGACTGCGAGAGGGCATCTTCCGGCGTAATGGAACCGTCGGTATTGATCTCAAGCGTCAGCTTGTCATAGTCCGTGCTGCCGCCGACGCGCGTGTTCTCCACGAGCAGCCGGACATTCTTGATCGGCGTAAAGATGGCGTCGATGGAGATCGTACCGATCGGCTGATCGGGCACCTTATTCTCATCGGCAGGCACGTAACCACGGCCGCGATTGATACGCAGCTCAATATCGAATGCTGCTTCAGGACCGAGGGTGCAGATATATTTTTCCGGATTCAGCACTTCGAATTCGGAGGTCGCCGCCTGGATATCAGCTGCGGTGAAGGTGTGCTGCCCCTTCAGCGAAATATTCACTGTACTTGCCTTGGGATTCAGGGCCTTGAAACGCACTTCCTTGAGATTGAGAATAATCTCCGACACATCCTCCACAACCCCGTGGATGGTGGAGAACTCGTGCATCACTTTGTCAATCTTGACAGAGGTGATCGCCAGACCGGTCAGGGAGGAAAGGAGAACACGGCGGAAGGAATTTCCGATCGTGGTACCATACCCCTTCTCGAGCGGCTGAATGACGAATCGTCCGAACGTGTCAGTGTAGGTTGCCTCGTCAAGAACAATGCCATCGGGCATTTGAATCATAGTCGTACTCATCTGGTATTCTGTTCTCCTGTTAAAGGGTTCTGACTCTGGTCGTTAACCAACGCCACAACAGTGGCGTGCGGGCGACTGCCCGCCGGTTTCTCCGGCGCAGCATGCGCTGTCAGACTCTCCGGCGTTTCGGAGGACGGCAGCCGTTATGCGGGATGGGGGTGACATCACGGATCGCCATGATCTCGAGACCAGTGGTCTGAAGGGCGCGAATTGCGGCCTCACGACCCGAACCAGGACCCTTTACATACACTTCAACCTTGCGCAATCCCAGATCGTATGCTTCCTTTGCGGCATTCTCCGCGGAGGTCTGGGCGGCATACGGGGTGTTTTTCCGCGATCCCTTGAAGCCGTTTTTCCCGGCTGAAGACCACGAAATCGTATTGCCGTAGACGTCCGTCAGTGTGACGATCACGTTGTTGAACGTGGCCTTGATATAGGCGCGTCCCGTCGTATCGACCTGGATTTTCTTTTTCGTTTTCTTTACGGATTTAGCCACTGCTACTCCTGTATATGCTCACGTTGACTTACTGACTATTTCTTGCCCGGGGCTTTCTTCTTTCCGGCGACGGTTTTCCTGCGTCCCTTACGCGTGCGGGCGTTGGTCTTTGTGCGCTGGCCGCGTGCGGGGAGTCCGCGACGATGGCGGAGACCGCGGTAGCAGCCGATGTCCATCAAACGCTTGATGTTCATCTGCATCTCGCTGCGCACGGCACCTTCAACTTTCATACCCTGCACGATGTTGCGGATGGCGCTGACTTCATCGTCGTTGAGAGCCTCGATTTTTTTGTCGTGAGGGATGCCTGCCTGATCGAGAATGTTTCGGGCAGTGGAACGCCCCACACCGTAGATGTACGTCAACGCGATGACGGCGTGCTTCGTTCTTGGTAAATCGACTCCTGCTATACGTGCCAACTGTAACTCCTTGCAGCTCGGTGGTGAGTTCTAATAGTGTTCGACATTAACCTTGGCGTTGCTTGTGCTTGGGATTCGTGCAAATAACGCGAACCACACCTTTACGGCGGATCACCTTACACTTGTCACACATTTTTTTCACAGACGCACGGACTTTCATGGGTTCTCCACGATATCTATTTGTAGCGATAAGTAATTCTGCCCTTGGTCAGATCATAGGGCGACAGTTCGACCGTCACCTTGTCACCCTGGAGAATGCGGATGAAATGCATGCGCATTTTACCGGAGACATGCGCCAACACTTCGTGTCCATTCTCAAGCTTCACCTTGAACATTGCATTGGGGAGTGTTTCCGTGATTACACCGTCTACGGTAATTGAGCCCTGTTTAGCCATTCTCTCGTTCGAAGTGATTAGTGAGCGTTTCTGGACCGTCCTTCGAAATGTGTACCGTGTGTTCGAAATGCGCTGATGGAGCACCATCCCGCGTGAACACCGTCCATCCGTTGGACGCGATTCTGACTTTGAAGCTGCCGTAGTTTACCATGGGTTCGATTGCCAGGGTCATGCCGGCTTCCAGTGCCGGTCCGCTTCCCGCTCTGCCGAAATTCGGCACGGGCGGATCCTCATGCAGCTTCCTGCCGATGCCATGGCCGACGAGGTCTCGAACCACGGCAAAACCGTTGTCTTCGACATACTGCTGAATTGCAGCAGATATGTCATGCAGCTTTCCGCCGGGCACCGCCTGGTCTATTCCGCGGTACAGTGCTTCTTTCGTCACCTTCAGCAGGCGCTGCTTTTCCGGGTCAATCCTGCCGACGGCAAGCGTCATCGCGCCATCGCCGAAAAACCCGTTTTTCTCAGTCCCGACATCAATCGAGACAATCTGCCCTTCCTCCAGCATCCTTTCCGTCGGAATCCCGTGAACCACCTCATCGTCAATGGAGACACAGAGGGTCGCGGGGAAGTCCGGTATCGAAGGGCTGCCGGACTGGTACCCTTTGAATGCAGGGCGGGCACCGTTTGCGCGAATGAAATCTTCCGCCATGGCGTCCAGTTCCGATACCCGGATTCCGGGCTTGACCATGGGGGCGAGCAGGCGATGCACATCGGATACAATCTGATTGCTTTCGCGCATCAGTTCGATTTCCTGCTCTGTCTTGCGATGGATCATGTGTGCTATCCCGCCGTCGACTGCGAGGTCAGCCCCGGCCGATACGGCCGCGGATTTTTCCACTCTTCATGAAACCATCGTAGTGACGCATGAGCAGATGCGATTCGATCTGCTGCAGCGTATCGAGGGCGACACCGACAATAATCAGAAGGCTGGTGCCGCCGAAGAACTGTGCGAATCCCGGAGTGACATTCATGCGCATCATGAAGGTCGGGAGAATCGCGATGATTGCCAGGAAAATCGATCCCGGCAGTGTGATCTTGGTCAGGATGTTGTCGATGTAATCACGGGTGTGTGCGCCCGGACGAATACCGGGAATAAAGCCACCCTGCTTCTTCATGTTGTCACTGACATCCTGAGGATTGAAGGAAATTGCCGTGTAGAAATACGTGAAGAAGATGATCATCACCGCATAAATCGCCGCGTAGACGAAGGAATCGTAGCGGAAATACACCGCGATGTTCTGCATGAACTCGTTCTCGGGGAAGAACATGGTCACGGTTTCGGGGATGAACATCAGCGCCTGCGCAAAGATGATGGGCATGACGCCTGCAGTGTTCACGCGGAGAGGAATGTACTGCGTAACGCCGCCATACACCTTGCGTCCCACAACACGTTTTGCGTACTGGACCGGTATCCTTCGTGTCCCCTGTGTCACCATCACCACTGCCGCGGTAATGAAGACCATGAGAATGATAACCACGATTTCAATGACGATATTTTCGCCGCGGGTGAATTCGCCGAGAGCCGATTGTGGCAATCTCGCGACAATACCGATGAAGATGATCAGGGAAATACCGTTACCGATACCCCGTTCTGTAATCTGCTCACCGATCCACATCATCAGCATCGTTGCCGACGCGATGATAATCATCGTTGAAAGCGCGAAGAAAATGCCCTGCACCTCCGGCGGAACCACGGGACCGCCATTCGGCGTCGTCAGGTTCTGCAGACGAATCTGCACGCCCCAGCCCTGGAGCGCCGCAATGAGGATAGTGCCATAGCGGGTATACTGGTTGATTTTCTTTCTGCCTTCTTCACCACCGTCCTTCTGCAGTTTCTGGAAATACGGCACGACTGCACCGAGAAGCTGAAGAATAATGGACGCGGTGATGTAGGGCATGATACCCAGCGAGAAAATGGCGGCATTACTGAAGGCGCCACCGACGAACAGATCAAACATTCCGAGCAGTCCGCTTCCGCCTGACTGCGACTCGAGCCAATCGGCGAGGAGTCCGGCGTTGACACCCGGAAGCGTCACATGCGCGCCGAAGCGCACGATGATCAGCATCAATAGAGTAAACAGGACCCGCTGCCGCAGCTCCTGAATCTTGAACATGTTACGAAAGCTTTCGCTGAAACCAGCCATGTATCAACCTGTCTTACGCTGTAATAGTGGTAGCGGTACCGCCTGCCGCCTCAATTTTCTCTTTCGCGGTCGCGCTGAATGCGTGCGCCGTGATTTCGAGTTTGCTCTTGATGTCGCCGTTGCCGAGAATTTTCACCAGGGAGCGACGCTTGGAGACCACTCCAATAGTGTAGAGCACGTCAGGAGTAATCACGCCGTCGGTGATCACGCCCTTTGCGACCAGCTCTTCAAGACGGGCAACATTGACGCCCTGGTAGTCTTTGCGGTTGATATTGGTGAATCCGAATTTCGGCACGCGGCGCTGCAGCGGCATCTGACCGCCTTCGAACCCGCGCTTGGACTTGTAGCCGGAACGTGACTGCGCACCCTTGTGCCCGCGTGTGGATGTACCACCACGACCGCTGCCATGTCCGCGGCCAACGCGTTTCTTTTTCTTTCGTGAACCTTCTGCGTAACGCAGATTTCCAAGGTGATTTGCCATGATATAGTACCCGTATTCCTTTTCTAGCGTTCGCGTTATTCTGCCACTTCCTCGACCTTGACGAGGTGGGCCACCTTGCGGATCATGCCGCGAATCTGAGGAGTGTCATTCTGGACCACAGCGTAGTTGGGGCGGCCAAGACCGAGCGCCTCGATAGTGCGCTTCTGATTTTCAAGCCGTCCAATGATACTGCGAACCTGTGTAATTTTGATCTTCGCCATTGCGTTATCCGTTTCGGTCATTTACTCTGGGGGACTTGGGTGAAAACTTCCTGCATCGTCATATTGCGACGCGCTGCCATGCTACGTGCATCGACGAGGGACTCCAGTGCATTCATCGTCGCTTTGACGACGTTGTGCTGGTTGGAGGTCCCGAGGGATTTGGTCAGGATATCCTGCACGCCTGCGCTCTCGAGCACCGCACGGACACCGCCGCCTGCGATCAGGCCGGTACCGGGGGATGCGGGTTTGAGCACGACACGACCGGCGCCATAGCGACCGACGATGGCATGCGGGATGGTTCCCTTGATGATCGGGATGCGCAGAACACGCTTACGTGCATCTTCCACACCCTTGGAGATGGCGTCGGTCACTTCATTTGCCTTGCCGAGTCCGATGCCGACGTGCCCGTTTCCGTCTCCAACCACCACAATGGCGTTGAAACTGAAACGGCGTCCGCCCTTCACAACCTTCGCGACGCGCTTAATCTGTACAAGGCGCTCCTTAAGTTCGAGCTCACTTGCTTTAACGACTGTAGCCAAGAATCACTCCTTCTGCTATCGTGCTGTTTAGAATTGTAATCCACCTTCGCGCGCGCCGTCTGCAACGGCCTTGACGCGTCCATGATACAGGTACCCGTTGCGATCGAACACGACGGTCTCGATGTTCTTTTCTTTCGCAACGCGGGCGATTTCCTTACCGATGATCTCAGCCTGGGCGACCTTGGTGCCAGCAGCCTTCACGGCGTCGGCGAGATCTTTGCTCTTCGTGGATACCATGCCGAGCGAAATGCCCTGGGTATCGTCGATGAGCTGCACATACATGTGCTTCAGGCTGCGGTACACCGAAAGACGCGGCTTCTCGGGTGTGCCATTAATTTTCTTCCGGATGCGGATCTTCCGCTTGTCACGGATCTTGTACGCTTTTACTTTCCGAATGGACATTCTGTCATATCTCCAGATATCAACGTCTAATCAATTACGCTTTCGCAGTCTTACCGGCCTTGCGGCGAATGTACTCACCCGCATACTTGATACCCTTGCCCTTGTAAGGCTCGGGGGGACGAATCCCGCGGATCTTGGCGGCGATCTGTCCAACCAGCTGCTTGTCGATGCCGGAAACGCTCATTGCCGTCGCCGAGGTTACCTCGAAGGTAATTCCCGTGGGAGGGACGAACGCGACCTGATGCGAGAAGCCGATGCTCATAACAAGATTCGGACCGGATAGTTCGGCTTTGTACCCCACACCCACCATCTCGAGGCTCTTCTTGTACCCTTCGGTCACGCCTGTAACCATGTTCTGCACATTTGCACGCGTTGTGCCGTGCAGGGAACGATGGGGTTTGCTGTCGCTCGGACGCGTCACCGTGACGGCTCCGTCCTCAATGGCGACATTCATTTCCGGGTGAATGGGCGTGGAAAGCTCACCCTTCGGGCCTTTAACTGTCATGATGCCGTTCTCAAGCTTCACTTCCACACCGGAAGGAATGACGACTGGGTTTTTACCTACTCTAGACACGTGGCTGCTCCTTTAACGATTACTCTCTTACCAGATTCTGCACAGGACTTCACCGCCGACGTTCTGCTGACGTGCCTGCGCGTCGGTGAGCAATCCCTTCGGTGTGGATACGATTGTGACTCCCAGGCCATTCAGGGTCCGGGGAATATCATTTGCGCCCATGTAGCGACGCAATCCTGGCGTGCTGATGCGCTCGAGTCCTTCGATCACGGGCTTGTTATCCCGGTACCGAAGATAGATGCGGATGCTGCCCTGGGGAGAATCCTTCAGAATGGAATAGCCGTTGATGAAATTCTGCTGATACAGAATTTCCGTCAGACTGACTTTCAAATTGGAAGCCGGGATGTCGACATGTTTGTGCTGCGCGCGGCCGGCATTACGAATGCGCGTCAGGTAATCTGCAATGGGATCTGTCATGATGATCTCTATTCGATGAATTCGTCTTGATTACTCTTACCAGCTGGCCTTGCGGACGCCGGGAATCTTTCCTTCCAGCGCGAGTTCGCGGAAGCAGAGGCGGCAAATGCCAAACTTGCGGTAGTATGCGCGCGGACGTCCGCAGCGCTGACACCGATTGTAATCCCGCACGCCGAATTTCTGTTTTCTGTTCGCCTTAACAATAAGTGCTTTACGAGCCACAGTGCTGTCCTTCTCCTATCGTGAACGTTTACGCTTGCGCGACTTCTTTCTTACGGAACGGAAGGCCGAAGTGCTCAAGCAGCGCTTTGGCTTCCTCATCGGTTTTCGCGGACGTGACAATGGTAACGTCCATTCCGAAAATACGCGCGATTTTGTCCACGTCGATTTCCGGGAAGATGATCTGCTCTTTCACACCCATCGTGTAATTGCCGCGCCCATCGAACGACTTGTCCGATACACCGCGGAAGTCACGAATGCGCGGAATGGCCGTGCTGATGAGGCGATCGAGGAACTCATACATGCGTGCGCGGCGCAGGGTCACACGAAGACCGATCTGCATGCCCTCACGCAGTTTGAAGTTCGAGATGCTTTTCTTGGCCTTCGTGATGACGACTTTCTGGCCCACAATGGTCTCCAGATCATCAGCCGCCTGCTCCAGCACTTTTGCATCCTGGATGGCGTCGCCGAGACCCATGTTCACGCTGACCTTCTGGATCTTCGGAACTTCCATGATACTCTTGTACGAGAACTGCTTCATCATGGCCGGTACGATCGTCTCTTTGTAACGTTCAAATAAACGCAGACTCTCGATAGGATCGTCGCCGTGCTCTTTTACTTTCGCCGCGGATTTTGCCGAAGCGCCTTTTTTGTCTTTCTTCGATGCCATGTCTTTTGCTAACTCTCAGCGATTGAATTATTCGATGGTTTCTCCGCTGGCCACGCTGCGGCGCACATAGCGGGTTTTGCCGGTGTTCTCGTCGATGATCGGAGCCTTGCCGACGCGCGTCGGCTCATTCGACTTCGGGTCGATGAGCATGACATTCGACACGTGAACAGGAGCTTCCTGGCGCGTGATTCCACCCTGCGGATTGTTCTGCGTCGGCTTGCGATGCCGGCTGACCAGATTTACGCCTTCAACAATAAGGCGCTGCTTTTCGGGATAAACGCGAAGCACCTTTCCGCTGCGGCCCTTGGAGTTGCCGGCGATCACCACCACCATGTCGTTTTTCTTGATCTTCATTTGTATTCGCGCGTTACGTTATTGATGTCTTACAGTACTTCGGGTGCGAGCGATACGATTTTCATGAACGACCTCTCTCGCAGCTCACGCGCCACGGGTCCGAAAATGCGCGTGCCACGCGGTTCCATGTTCTGATTGATAAGCACCGCGGCATTCTCATCAAAGCGGATGTAGGAGCCGTCAGGACGACGGTATTCCTTCTTGGTGCGCACGATGACCGCGCGGGAGATCTCTCCCTTTTTCACGCCGCCGCCGGGAATGGCAGACTTGACGGTGACGACCACGATGTCGCCAACCGAGGCGTAGCGCCGGCCCGAGCCGCCCAGAACGCGGATGCAGCGGATTTTCTTTGCGCCGGAATTATCGGCCGCGACAAGATTAGTTTCTTCCTGAATCATCGGTATTACCTACAAGTTTAGCGTGCACGTTCAACGATTTCGACAAGACGCCAGCGCTTCCGGCGGCTCAACGGACGGGTTTCCATAATGAGCACTTTGTCACCGAGATCTGCTGTCTCGTGTTCGTCATGGACGAGATACTTCTTGCTCGTCTTATAGTATTTCTTGTACAGCGGATGTGGGACCTGCCGCTCGATGGTAACGGTAATCGTCTTGTTCATCTTGCTGGACACGACGATGCCGATCCTCGTCTTGCGGGCGTTGCGCGTCTTGCTCGTGCTATCCTGTGCAATTGCCATGATTATTTTTCTTCTCCGCTAAGTTCGCGTTCTTTCAGAATGGTTTGCATGCGTGCGAGATCCTTGCGAAGCAAGGGGAGCTGCGCGGTATTCGCGAGCTGCGCACTTGCCAGCTGAAAGTGCAGCGTAGTTAAAGTCTCCTGGTCCTCCGCCAGACGTTCGCGGATTTCCTGAGTGCTCATTTGACGTATTTCTGTGGCCTTCATGTCTATACTTCTCCAGCGCTTAGTCGCCTGTGTAATCAGGACGTGTGACAATCTTCACCTTGATCGGAAGCTTGTAGGACGCAAGCTTGAGTGCGTCATGAGCGAGTTCACTGCTCACACCGCCGACTTCAAACATCACGCGCCCCGGCTTGATAACGGCGACCCAGAACTCAGGGGCGCCCTTTCCCTTACCCATACGGGTCTCAAGCGGCTTCTTTGAAACCGGCTTGTCAGGGAAAATGCGAATCCAGACTTTTCCGTCACGCTTCATGCGGCGCGTGAGCGCGACACGAGCAGCTTCAATCTGACGGGAGGTGATCCAGCCAGGCTCCAGCGCCTTGAGACCGAAGGATCCGAAGGACACCCGCGAACCGCGGTGCGCCTTGCCCCGCATGCGGCCGCGCTGCTGTTTCCTGAACTTGACTCGTTTGGGCATTAACATGGTCTAAATCCTTCTTCAATTCAATTCTTGATTCGGCGGCTTACATCCGGGAAGCGGGACTGGCTTTCTTGCCGAGCACTTCGCCCTTGCAGATCCAGACCTTCACGCCGATGGTGCCATAAATGGTCTTGGCCGTAGCCTGTGCGTAATCGATGTTGCTGCGCAGCGTGTGCAGGGGGATACGTCCGTCCTTGTACTGTTCGGTACGGGACATTTCCGCGCCGCCGAGGCGTCCTGCGCACATGATGCGCACGCCGTCCGCACCCATGCGCATGGCTGCGGTGATTGAGGATTTCATCGCGCGACGGAAGGACACGCGTCCTTCGAGCTGGTTGGCGATGTTCTCCGCAACGAGATAGGCATCGAGCTCGGGACGCTTGATCTCAGAGATCAGAATCTTGACGTCCTTGCTCGTCACCTTCTTCAGCTCTTCTTCCAGCTGGGCGATTTCCTTACCGCTCTTTCCGATCACTACGCCGGGACGAGAGGTGTGAATTGCGAGAACAACACGCTTCGGGGTGCGCTCGATCACAATCCGCGAAATGCCGGCCTTGCGAAGGCGGTTGCGGATATAGTTACGGATCATAAGATCCTCGTCGAGCTTCGTCGCAAAATTCCGCTCGTCGTACCAGTTGGCATCCCATTCACGGGTGATGCCGAGTCGAATTCCTGTGGGATTAGTCTTCTGGCCCAAAATGCTTCTCCTGCTAGCCTACTCTTGTTCGGAAACTACGATGGTAAGATGATTCGACCGCTTACGGATGCGGAACGCACGTCCCTGCGGTGCGGGGAGAATACGCTTCATCACGGGACCGCCGTCGACGGTAATGGTCGTGATGATCACGTTCTCCGGATTGACCCGTCCGCCATCCTTGGCGTTGATCAGGTTGGATACTGCGGAACGCAGCGTGGTCTCACAGACCTTCGATGCCTGTTTGGGCGAGAAATGCAGGATATCCAGTGCTTCCTCGACTGACTTGCCGCGGATCAGATCCGCCAGCAGTCGCATTTTCCGCGGGGACCCCGGGATGTATTTCTTGATAGCGCGTGCTTGCAAACTCATGGTGTACCTACGTCTCGCTTTATCGTGAGGATTTTTCTGCTTTACCACCGGGGTGGCTGCGGAAGATGCGCGTCGGGGAGAACTCTCCGAGCTTGTGGCCAATCATGTTCTCCTGCACGTACACAGGGATGAACTTGTTGCCGTTATGCACCGCAAATGTGTGTCCAATGAAATCAGGCGGAATGGTGCAGCGTCGCGCCCACGTCTTGATAACGCGCTTCTGATTGGTCCTGTTGAGGTCCTCGACCTTGGCGGCGAGCTTCTCGTCAATGAACGGTCCTTTTTTGAGCGAACGTGCCATTATTTCTTCTTCCGCGACTTGATGATGTACTTATTGGACTGGTTCTTTTTCTTGCGCGTCTTGAGTCCCTTGGCATACTTGCCCCAGGGCGAAACCGGGTGCTGACGGCCACCGCCGGACTTCGACTTGCCTTCGCCGCCACCATTGGGGTGATCGACGGGATTCATACACATGCCGCGGACATGGGGACGTTTGCCTTTCCAGCGCGAGCGTCCCGCCTTGCCCCAGGTGATGTTCTCGTGTGTCTTGTTGCCGACTTCGCCGAGCGTGGCGTAGCATTCGACGCGGATGAGGCGCACTTCACCGGAAGGCATTTTCACCTGTGCATACTTGCCTTCCTTGGCAACCAGCTGCGCGGCATTGCCTGCGCTGCGGGCGATCTGTCCGCCCTTCCCGGGCTTGATCTCGATGTTATGCACAAAGGTGCCGACAGGAATATTCTGCAGCGGCAGCGCATTTCCGTCCTTGATTTCCGCATCCGGGCCGTTCATGATCTGTTCGCCGACCTTCAGCTTGTCCGGTGCGAGGATGTAGCGCTTCTCACCGTCCGCATAAACGACCAGGGCGATATAGGCGGAGCGATTGGGATCATATTCAATGGTCTCAATGCGACCGGGAATACCAATCTTGTTGCGCTTGAAATCGATGATGCGGTAGCGCCGCTTGTGTCCACCGCCACGATGACGCGAGGTGATGCGTCCGTGGTTGTTGCGTCCGCCGGATTTTGACAGCGGGGCAAGCAGGGATTTCTCCGGCGTCGTACACGTGACTTCCTCGAAAGTGGAAATCGAGTAGAAGCGCGTAGCGGGGGTCATCGGACGTAATTTTCTAACAGCCACTGCTCTATCCTTGATTAATGGTTCTCGTTTTCTTCAGTTAGGCTTCCAGCAGCTCGATGGTCTGCCCTGCTTTCAGGGTGACAATCGCTTTTTTCCAGCTGGCGCGGGAGCCTTCCAGGCGGCCGCGACGGGTAAACTGCGATTTCCGCTTGCCTTTGTAACGGATCGTACGGATGCTCTCGATGTCTACGGAAAAACGCTTCTCGATCGCATCGCTGATCTCGATCTTGTTCGCGTTGATATCGACTTCAAACGCGTACTGGGAGCGCTCACCCAGCATGGTCATTTTTTCCGTCAGAATCGGCCGTTTTATAATGGTTTTCATTGCCTGTCCACAGAATTAGATTTTCGTAAACGTCTCTTCGATCACCGGAAGCGCACCCTTCTGGATAAGGAGCATCTGGTTGTTGAGCAGGTCATAGGTTGACACCTTGCCGGCTTCGCGGATTTCCAGCGTCGGGATGTTGCGTCCCGCCAGCCAGAGATTCTGATCGTATTCGGTGACCAGGAGAAGCGTCTTGGTATTCTCCAGCGACAGCGCCTTGAGAATGGTCTGCATCTCGCGCGTCTTCGCTTCCTTGATCTGGAAGTCTTCGATCACCATGACCTGTTCGTCCTGTGCTTTCATGGAGAAAGCCGACTTACGGGCGAGCTGACGCATTTTCGTGGGCAGCTTCTTGCGGTAATCGCGCGGACGCGGACCAAAGATGGTACCGCCACCGACCCACAGCGGAGAACGCGTGGATCCTGCGCGGGCCGTACCGCGGCCCTTCTGACGCCACGGCTTCTTGCCGCCGCCGCGAACCTCGGAGCGTTCCTTGGCCTTCGAAGTTCCCTGACGCCTGTTCCCGAGATGTATGCGCACGGCCTGATAGACCACATGCGCGTTCGGCTCGATTCCGAATACACCCTCGTTCAAAGCGACTTCTTCGCTTTTCGAGCCTGAAACGGTATATGCTTGAACGTTCATAATGACAGCGATTACTTAGCTTGTTTGTGAATCTCGAGAAGTCCCTTGCGATTCCCCGGCACCGCACCCTTCACAATCAGGATGTTGTTTTCGGGAATCACACGCAGGACGGTCAGATTTTTGTACGTCACGCGCTTGCCACCGGTACGCCCCGCCATGCGCATTCCACGGAACACGCGAGAGGGATAGGAGCTCTGACCAATGGAACCGGGTGCACGGAGGCGGTTGTGCTGGCCGTGGGTTGCCCCACCGACACCACCGAACCCGTGGCGCTTCATGACACCCTGGAAGCCTTTGCCTTTCGAGGTTCCGGTCACCGTCACTCTGTCACCGGCAGTGAAAAGCTCTACGGTCACTGTGTCACCGGAATTCATTGCTTCCGCATCGAATCCCTTGAACTCGCGCACGACCTGCATCGGCTTCGCGTTGTATTTTGTGAACTGACCCATATCGGGCTTGTTCACGTTCTTTTCGGATTTCTCGCCATATCCGAGCTGCACAGCTTCATAGCCGTCCGAATCTTTCGAACGCTTCTGCAGCACGGTGCAGGGGCCGGCTTCGATGACCGTACAGGGAATCAGTTTCCCATCGTCATCGAAAATGCTCGTCATTCCGAGTTTTTTACCAAGTATTCCAGGCATAGTGTCAAACCAGCTTGCTTATTTCTTACACTTTAATTTCAACGTCCACACCAGCGGGAAGCTCAAGCTTCATCAGCGAGTCGACCGTACGCTGCGTGGTGTTGAAAATGTCGATCAAACGCTTATGTGAACGGGTTTCAAACTGCTCGCGGGACTTCTTGTCGACATGCGGCGACCGCAAGACAGTATAAACCGACCGCTTCGTAGGCAGGGGAATGGGACCTGACACCACTGCGCCCGTGGTCTTGACCGTCTTAATGATCTTTTCCGCCGACTTGTCGATCAGGTTGTGATCGTATGATTTCAGTTTAATGCGAATCTTCTGCTGCGCCACAGTCTACCTACCTTTGAAATGAGGTGAAAAAAACAGTGGGTGGCGTTTCCACCCACTGTTTTCATTCACGAACAATTATTCGATGATCTTCGCAACGACGCCTGCGCCAACCGTGCGGCCACCTTCACGGATGGCAAAACGGAGACCTTCTTCCATGGCGATTTCGGAGATCAGGGTAACCTTCATACCATCGACGTTGTCACCGGGCATAACCATTTCCGTACCACCGGGCAGCTCCACGATTCCTGTCACGTCCGTCGTGCGGAAGTAGAACTGGGGACGATAGTTGTTGAAGAACGGCGTGTGGCGGCCACCCTCTTCTTTCTTGAGGACGTACACCTGGGCGTTGAAGACCTTATGCGGGGTGATGCTGCCGGGCTTGGCAACAACCATACCGCGCTCGAGTTCTTCCTTGTCGACGCCGCGGAAGAGCAGACCGACGTTGTCACCGGCCATACCGGAATCCAGCTCCTTGCGGAACATTTCGACACCCGTCACAACCGTCTTCTTGTGTGCACCGAGACCGATGATTTCGACTTCCTCGCCAACCTTGACCTGTCCACGCTCGATACGGCCCGTACCCACGGTACCGCGACCGGTGATGGAGAACACGTCCTCGACGGACATGAGGAGGGGCTTGTCGACTTCGCGCTCGGGGATGGGGATGTAGCTGTCACAGGCTTCCATCAGCTCCCAGATGCAGTTCAGACGGGGATCATCCATGCTGGCATCGGGATTCGTGCCGGCTTCGAGAGCCTGCAGGGCGCTGCCGCGCACGATGGGGATCTCGTCACCGGGGAATTCGTACGAGCTCAGCAGCTCACGAAGTTCCATCTCAACCAGCTCAAGGAGTTCCTCGTCATCAACCATGTCCACCTTGTTCATGAACACGACGATACGGGGCACGTTCACCTGATAGGCGAGAAGGATGTGCTCGCGCGTCTGCGGCATGGGACCGTCAGATGCAGCGACAACCAGAATCGCACCGTCCATCTGGGCGGCACCGGTGATCATATTCTTGACGTAGTCAGCGTGACCCGGGCAGTCAACGTGTGCGTAGTGACGCGTTTCCGTCTGATACTCGACATGTGCAGTTGCGATGGTGATACCGCGCTCACGCTCTTCCGGTGCGTTATCAATGGAATCAAACGTGCGGACTTCGGAAAGACCCTTGCGTCCGAGCGCCATCGTGATGGCAGCGGTCAGCGTAGTCTTGCCATGGTCGACGTGACCGATGGTTCCGATGTTCACGTGAGGCTTTGAACGATCAAATTTTTCCTTGGCCATGGTACTGTTGCTCCTGTGACTGTATGAGTGACGTAGAAATTCTTTATTACCTGATTACTTGCCCTGAAACTTCTCGACGATCTTCTCACTGATGCTCGTCGGAACTTCTTCGTAATGCGCGAAATGCATCGTGTAAATCGCGCGGCCCTGAGAGAGTGAACGCAATGTGGTCGCATAACCAAACATCTCCGAGAGCGGGACAACGGCACGGACAACCTGCGCGTCACTGCGCGTCCCCATACCTTCGATACGGCCACGGCGGGAATTGAGATCTCCCACGACACTGCCCATGTATTCTTCAGGCGTGACGACTTCGACCATGAATACCGGCTCGAGAATAACGGGCTTCGCCTTTTTCGCTGCCTCCTTGAAGGCCATGGAGCCTGCGACCTTGAATGCCATCTCGCTGGAATCCACCTCGTGATACGACCCGTCATAGAGACGCACCTTGATGTCTTCCATCGGATAACCTGCGAGGAGTCCGTTGCGCATGGCCTCCTGAATACCCTGCGAAACCGCCGGGATATACTCTTTCGGGATCGAACCGCCTACGATGGCGTCTTCGAACTCGTAACCCTTGCCCTTTTCGGAAGGTTCGATCTCGATCAGGACGTGACCGTACTGGCCACGGCCGCCGGACTGGCGCGCAAACTTCGTGTCGGCCTTGCTGGCTTCGCGGATGGTCTCCTTGTAGGCCACCTGCGGCTTGCCGATGTTGGCTTCGACGTTGAATTCACGCTTCATGCGGTCAATGAGAATCTCGAGATGCAGCTCGCCCATGCCACTGATAATGGTCTGGCCGGTCTCTTCGTCCGTGCGCACGCGGAAGGTCGGATCTTCGTCCGCCAGCTTCTGAATCGCTTCGCTCAGACTTTCCTGGTCCGCCTTGGTCTTCGGCTCGACTGCGACATCGATGACGGGCTCGGGGAATTCCATCTTCTCGAGCACGATGGGATCACTCTGATCACAGAGCGTATCTCCCGTCCTCGTGAATTTCAGTCCGATCGCGGCGCAGATGTCTCCCGTATATGCAGTTTCCACGTCTTCACGGTGATTTGCGTGCATGCGCAGAATACGACCGAGACGCTCTTTCTTTCCGCTGATCGGATTGTAAATATAGCTTCCCGCCTTCACCGCACCCGAGTACACGCGGAAGAAAATAACCTTCCCGACATACGGATCGGTTGCAACCTTGAACGCCAGCGCGGAGAACTTCGCCTCATCGGACGGCTCGCGCTCGACATGATCGGACAGGTTGATGTGATGACCGACGGTGGCGCCGACATCGCTCGGCGAAGGAAGCAGATCCACGACAGCGTCAAGCAGACGCTGCACACCCTTGTTTTTGAAGGACGAGCCGCAAAGCACGGGGATGATCTTCATCTTGAGCGTCGCATCGCGAAGCACGTCGACAATCTCTTCCGGACTGATTTCCTCACCCTCGAGATACTTCTCGAGCAGGGTGTCGTCGACTTCGGCGACGGCTTCGAGCATCTTCGTCCGATACTCGACCGTGATTTCCTTCAGGTCGTCAGGAATATCAATGTCGTCCCACGTTCCGCCAAGGGTATCATCGTTGTAGATGCGGGCGGTATTCGTGATAAGATCGATGATGCCGACGAAGGTCTCACCCTTGCCGATCGGCAGGACGATGGGTATGGCGTTGGCACCGAGACGCGTCTTCATCATGTCGACGGCGTTATAGAAATCGGCACCCACACGGTCCATCTTGTTGACAAACGCAATGCGCGGCACACGGTACTTGTCCGCCTGACGCCATACGGTCTCGGACTGCGGTTCCACACCGCCAACGGCGCAGAACAGCGCAACGGCGCCGTCCAGAACACGCAGGGCACGCTCCACCTCGACGGTGAAATCTACGTGTCCCGGCGTATCGATGATGTTGATACGATGATTGCGCCAGAAGCACGTCGTCGCGGCACTCGTGATCGTGATGCCGCGCTCTTTTTCCTGCTCCATCCAGTCCATGGTCGCCGCACCGTCATGGACTTCGCCCATACGGTGGAGTACGCCGGTATAGTACAGAATACGCTCTGTCGTCGTGGTCTTACCGGCATCGATATGCGCCATGATACCGATGTTCCTGGTTTTGTCTATGGGATATTCCCGCTTGGCCATTACCGCTCTTTCTTCACTCTAGCTAATTGGTCCGATTACCACTTGAAATGGGCGAATGCCTTATTGGATTCGGCCATACGGTGGACATCGTCCTTTTTCTTGATGGCGCCGCCTTCGTTGTTGGCTGCGGCGATGAATTCACTTGCCAGCCTGCGTACCATGGACTTGTCACCACGGGAGCGGGCTGAATTCAGGATCCAGCGAATCGACAGCGCGGTACGGCGCTCGGGACGCACCTCCATCGGAACCTGGTAGGTCGCACCACCAACACGGCGTGCGCGCACTTCCAGCACCGGCTGCGCATTGAAGAGCGCCTTGCGGAAGGTTTCGTATCCGTTCTGACCGGTGCGGCTCTCGATTTCGTCCATCGCAGCATACAGGATGCGGCGGGCCGTCGTCTTCTTCCCGTCAAGCATGACGGAGTTGATGAAGCGGGACACCAGGATATCGTTGAACTTCGGATCCGGTGAAAGATGTCTGCGTTCTGCGCGTCTTTTTCTCATGATTCCTTATACCCGTAATTGCAGTTTAGGATTTCGGCCGTTTGGCACCGTACTTGGAACGGCCCTGACGACGCGCCTCGACACCCTGCGTATCCAGTGTGCCGCGGATGATGTGATAACGAACACCAGGGAGATCCTTGACACGACCCCCGCGGATCATCACGATCGAGTGCTCCTGAAGATTGTGACCTTCGCCCGGAATGTATGCCGTCACTTCCTGACCGTTGGACAGGCGGATACGTGCAACCTTCCGCAATGCGGAGTTCGGCTTCTTCGGCGTCGTGGTATACACGCGCGTGCAGACGCCACGCTTCTGCGGGCAGGACTCAAGGGCCGGCGCTTTCTTCTTCGCCTTGATCACTTTTCTTCCTTTGCGTACGAGCTGACTTATCGTTGGCACTGCTTCGATCCTTTACTGAGGTACGTAAAAATCTCTTGCAAGATCAAAAGAACTCACAAGAGCTAATAAATTTAGCGAGAATCTCGTTCTTTGTCAAGTACGATTGGGCGAATTATTGCAATTTTCTTCTCCCGCAGGCTTTTCTTCCCGCGGGAGAAGGGAAATTGCGCTATTTGCCTTACGAATATTACTGTGCGGCAGGGATGAGTTCCTCGGGCTGAGCTTCCTCCTCGGCCTCATCCTGCATGGATGTCACAATAATATCCCGGAATTTCTTCAGTCCTGTACCGGCAGGAATAAGGTGACCAATGATCACATTTTCCTTGAGTCCGTGCAATCCGTCGATCTTGCCGGCGATCGCGGCTTCCGTAAGAACCTTGGTGGTCTCCTGGAAGGAGGCAGCGGAAATGAAGCTCTCGGTGGTCAGCGATGCCTGCGTAATACCGAGCAGAATCGGCTCGTAGTTGGCCGGTTCGGTATCGCGGTAGGCAGGGGCCTCCTTGCTCTTCTTTTTCAGCTCAAAACTGGCCTCACGCACTTTCTTCTTCGAAACCTGCTGGCCTTTCTTGAACTTCGAATCCTTTTTGTCGGTGATGATCACCTTGTCTTCGAGTTCGCTGTTTTCCTCAACGACACGGGGGCGCTCGACGACGTCGCCTTCGAGGAACTGTGTGTCGCCCGGTGCGATGATACGCACTTTCTGCAGCATCTGACGCACGATGATTTCGATGTGCTTGTCGTTGATGGGCACACCCTGCATGCGGTACACTTCCTGGATTTCATTGACCAGGTATTCCTGCACCGCACCGGCGCCCTTGATGCTGAGGATGTCATGGGGATTGATGGAGCCGTCTGTCAGACGCTCTCCGGCCTTCACCACATCATGCTCCTGAACCAGCACGTGCCGTCCGATCGGCGACAGGTACGTACGTACGTCGCTGCCGTCGTGACTGGTGACGATCAGCTCGCGGGAGCCGCGCTTCTGCGCGCCGAAGGTTACCGTACCGTCGATCTCGGAGACGATGGAAGGATTCTGGGAACTGCGGGCTTCGAACAGCTCGGTGACACGCGGCAGACCGCCGGTAATGTCACGCGTCTTTCCGATTTCCCTCGGGATCTTGACAAGCACGGTACCGCTGATGATACGCTGCCCGTCATCCACGATGAGGTTTGCGCGCACAGGGGTGTTGTACTCCGCCAGCACTTCACCGGCGTCATCGACAATCTGAATGCGCGGGTTGAGCGTCTTGTCCTTGGAGTCGGTGACGACCTTCTGAATATGGCCGGTCTGCTCATCGGGTTCCTCACGGAATGTGCGTCCCTCGTAGAGGTCCGCGAAGCGTACGGTACCGGGATGCGCTGCGATAATGGTCGCATTGTACGGATCCCACTCGTAGAGCACTTCTCCGCGGGCGACGGACTGCTTTTCTTCAACCAGCAGTGTCGCGCCGTAAGGGATATCATATTTCGAGAGTACGCGGTTGTCGTCATCAAGGATGTTGATCACACCGTTACGATTGACGACGATGACCTGGTCTTCGAGATCATCATGATAGGTCACATGCTTGAGACCTTCGAACTGCACGCGTCCGTTGAAGCGTGTGGAAATCTGTGACTGGGCAGCGATACGGCTTGCGGTACCACCGACGTGGAAGGTACGAAGTGTCAGCTGCGTACCCGGTTCACCGATGGATTGCGCCGCAATGATGCCTACAGCCTCACCGACGTCGACGAGGCGGCCCGTGGTCAGGTTACGGCCGTAACAGCGCGCACACGCGCCGTGACGGGCTTCACAGGTAAGCACGGAGCGGATGACGACGGATTCGATGGAGGTCTGTGCGATCGTGCCCGCCTTCTGCTCGTCAATCATCTCGCCGGCCTTGACGAGCAAGTCGCCGCTCAGCGGATCCTTGACGTCGTAGAGGGAGACACGGCCGAGAATGCGTTCGGCCAGCGGTTCCTTGATGTCCTCGCCTTCCTTGAGTGCTTCGACTTCCACACCACGAATGGTGTTACAGTCGAATTCCGTGATGGCGACGTCCTGTGCCACGTCGACGAGACGACGGGTCAGGTAACCTGCATCAGCGGTTTTCAGAGCAGTATCGGCGAGGCCCTTACGCGCACCGTGCGTGGAGATGAAGTACTCGAGCACGGAGAGTCCGTCGCGGAAATTCGCAACAATCGGGTTCTCGATGATTTCACCTGTCTGACCGGTGAGACTCTTCTGCGGTTTCGCCATCAGTCCACGCATACCGGCCAGCTGACGCACCTGCTCTTTTGAACCTCGCGCACCGGAGTCCATCATCATGTACAGGGAGTTGAAGCCCTGCTGACTGCGCTGCAGCGTGTCGAACAGCTTGTCGGCGACGCGGTTTGTCGTGCGCGTCCAGATGTCGATGACCTTGTTGTAGCGTTCACCGTTGGTGATGAAGCCCATCTGGTACTGCTGCATGATGTTCTCGACGTCGGACTGTGCCTTGTCGATCAGACCGGTCTTCTCATCCGGAATTTCCACATCGTGGATGCTGATGGAGAGTCCGCCGCTCGTGGCATATCCGAAACCGAGGTCCTTGAGATCGTCAAGGAATTTCGTCGTGGCGAGATTGCCCATCTTGTGGAAAATCATACCGATAATCTGCACCAAACGACGCTTGGTGAGGATTTCATTGATGAAACCGATCTCGACAGGGACGATGCGGTTGAACAGGATGCGTCCGAGTGTGGTCTCGATCACTTCGTGTGTCGGACCACCTTCAGTCAGCCTGTCGAGGGCGATGGGAACACGCACTTTCACGCGCGCGTGCAGACCGACAACGCGATGATCAAAGGCCATCATCGCTTCCTCTGCGGAGGAGAAAATCATGCCTTCGCCGCGGTCGCCGGGCAGCGCCTTGGTGATGTAGTAGCAGCCCAGGACCATCTCCTGCGAAGGAATGGTGATGGGATTGCCGTTCTGCGGTGAAAGGATGTTGTGCGACGAAAGCAGCAGAATGGATGATTCGAGCTGAGCGTCGAACGAGAGCGGTACGTGCACCGCCATCTGGTCACCGTCAAAGTCAGCATTGAACGCCGTACACACGAGCGGATGGAGGCGGATCGCCTTACCCTCGACAAGCAGCGGCTGGAAAGCCTGGATGCCGAGACGATGCAGCGTCGGTGCACGGTTGAGCAGTACTGGGTGTCCATCGATGATCTTTTCGAGAATATCCCAGACCTCGGGACCTTTCTTGTCGACCACCTTCTTGGCGCTTTTGACGGTCTTGACAATGCCGCGCTCGATCAGCTTACGGATCACAAAAGGCTTGAACAACTCGACCGCCATGTCCTTGGGAAGACCGCACTGATGCAGTTTCAGTTCGGGACCGACGACGATAACCGAACGGCCCGAGTAATCAACGCGCTTTCCGAGAAGGTTCTGACGGAAGCGTCCCTGCTTGCCCTTGAGCATGTCAGAAAGGGATTTCAGCGCCCGGTTGTTGTCGCTGCGCACGGAATTCACGCGGCGGCTGTTGTCGAACAGCGAATCCACCGCTTCCTGCAGCATGCGCTTTTCGTTGCGGAGAATCACTTCAGGAGCCTTGATATCGATCAGGCGTTTGAGGCGATTATTGCGGATGATGACGCGGCGATACAGATCGTTCAGATCCGACGTCGCGAATCGTCCACCCTCAAGGGGAACGAGGGGACGCAGTTCAGGCGGTATGACGGGAATGACATCCAGCACCATCCATTCGGGACGGTTGATGTATTCCGTATCGTGCATCGTCGTAAACGCGGTGACGACGCGCAGACGCTTGATGGCTTCCTGGCGCTTCTGCTGCGACGTCTCGAAACGGATCTGCAGACGAAGGCGCTCGGCAAGCTTCTCGATGTCCACTCCACGCAGCAGCGCCTTGATGGCATCGCCACCGATCAGCGCTACGAATTTCTCGGGATCGTCGTCGTCGAGATCGAAATTCTCTTCCGGGAGTCCATCAAGCACCTCGAGGAACTCTTCTTCGGTCAACAGGGTGATGTCGTTGCGGAACAGCGCCTTGTCGACCTTCTCCCCTTCCTCCGCCTCGGGGAATTCGTCATCGAGTGCACCGAACGGCTTCGGGAAGCTGGTGGGACCGGGGTTGATCACCACATAGTTTTCGTAATAGATGATGCGTTCGAGTTCTTTCGAGGAGAGGCCGAGAATATTGGCGATCTTACTCGGAAGCGAACGGAAATACCAGATATGGACGATGGGTACCGCCAGAGAGATGTGTCCCATGCGCTCGCGGCGCACGGACTTCTGCGTGACCTCGACACCGCAGCGGTCGCAGATAATGCCTTTATAGCGGATGCGCTTGTACTTTCCGCAATGGCATTCCCAGTCACGTACCGGACCGAAGATCTTTTCACAGAAAAGACCGTCTTTCTCGGGACGGAACGACCGGTAGTTGATGGTCTCCGGCTTGGTTACCTCACCATAGGAACGGGAAAGAATCGCATCCGATGAGGCGAGGCTCACCGAAATGCGCGTAAAATTCTTCTTGACTTGCTCCTGCGGCTTGAATGGCATCTTTATCTCCAATCAGATTCATATTCAGACACTCGGGAAAACCGGTTGAACGCGGGTGCGTACGGTCACTCAATCTTGATTTCCAGTCCAAGACCCTGCAACTCGCGAACGAGCACGTTGAAGGATTCGGGAACGTTGGGATCCGGCAGGTTTTCGCCCTTGACGATGGCCTCATACACCTTGGCGCGGCCCTGCACGTCATCACTCTTGACGGTGAGGATTTCCTGCAGCACATGTGCGGCACCGTATGCTTCGAGCGCCCACACTTCCATTTCACCGAAGCGCTGGCCGCCGAACTGCGCCTTGCCGCCCAGAGGCTGCTGCGTAATAAGGCTGTAGGGTCCGATCGACCGGGCGTGAATCTTGTCGTCCACCAGATGTGACAGCTTCAGCATGTAGATGAAGCCGACCGTCACCGGCTGGTCGAAACGCTCGCCCGAGCGTCCGTCGTAGAGGTCGATTTTCCCCGTGCGGTTGAGACCGACGGAGTCCATGAGATCCTGGATTTCTTCAAACTTTGCACCGTCAAAAATCGGGGTCGCGAAACGGACACGATCGCCGAGACGCTTGGCTACCCAGCCAAGAGCTGTTTCATACAGCTGACCGAGATTCATACGGGAAGGCACACCGAGCGGATTGAGCACGATGTCGACCGGCGTTCCGTCCGCCAGGTACGGCATGTCCTGCACGGGCACGACGTTGGAGACGACACCCTTGTTGCCGTGACGGCCTGCCATTTTGTCGCCGATGGAAAGCTTGCGCTTCTTGGCGATATAAACTTTCGCGAGCTGGACAATTCCGGGCTGCAGTTCGTCGCCCATCTGAATCTTGCCCTTCTCTCGCTTGTAATCTTCTTCGAGATCGTGGCGCGCATACTTGAAATTATCGTAGATGCGCTGCACGAGATTATTGGATTTCTCCGAATCCGTCCACGGCTGCGTGGGATCCAGCATCGCGAGCTGATCGATGACATTCGTGAAGGTTTCTTCTCCGATCATGGTGCCGCCGCGAATAACGCTGCTGCCCTGCAGATCGCGAATACCCAGAACCTTCTCTCCCTGGAGGAGATTGGTGAGCTTCTGTGCGATCAGATTCATCAGGTCGGCACGGCGCTTATCGAAATCGGCCTCAAGGTTTTCCATGCGGCGCTTTTCTTCGCGCTTGGCATCGCTTTCCTTTTTCTTGCGGCTGAAGAGCTTGGTCTTGATGACGATGCCCTTCATTCCCGGAGGCGCCTTCAGGGAAGCGTCTTTCACGTCGCCGGCCTTGTCGCCGAAGATTGCTTTGAGAAGCTTTTCTTCCGGTGTCGGATCGGATTCACCCTTCGGCGTAATCTTACCGATGATAATATCGTTCTCACCGACTTCCGCACCGACGCGCACGATACCGTTCTCGTCAAGATCCTTGGTGGCTTCTTCGCTGACGTTCGGAATTTCACGCGTGAGTTCTTCTTCACCGCGCTTGGTGTCACGCACCTGCAGCTCGAACTCTTCGATGTGAATGGAGGTGAACACATCTTCCGCAACCAGTCGCTCACTGACGATGATCGCATCCTCGAAGTTGTAGCCGCGCCAGGGCATGAAGGCCACCAGCACGTTGCGTCCGAGTGCGAGCTCGCCCTGATCGGTCGAACTTCCGTCGGCCAGCACTTCACCCGCCTTGAACTTCTGGCTGGGTTTTACGATGGGACGCTGGTTGATGCAGGTGTCCTGATTCGTGCGGAAAAACTTGGTCAGATGATATTCTTCAATCCCGTTGCTGTCGAAGGCAGCCATCTTGTCCGCTTCCGAGCGTCCGAGATCGTACTGCACACGGATGACATTGGCATCGACGAACACCACCTGTCCGTCATGCTTGGCCACGATCATTGCATGCGAGTCACGGGCGACTTTCTCCTCGAGTCCCGTACCGACGACAGGGGCTTCGGGACGCAGCAGGGGCACGCCCTGGCGCTGCATATTCGATCCCATGAGTGCGCGGTTTGCATCATCGTGCTCGAGGAAGGGAATGAGCGCGGCGGCGGGACTCACAATTTGATTCGGCGCGACGTCCATGTACGCCACGTCTTCGGGCGGAACGACGGGGAATTCGCTTCCGAGGCGGCACTTGACCTTGTCGAGTTCAAAGGTGCCATCGTCCTTGAGCGGCGCGTTGGCCTGCGCGATGACGATATCATCCTCTTCTTCCGCCGTCAGGTAAATGGTGTCTTTGGTGACCTTGCCGTTCTTCACCACGCGGTACGGCGTTTCGATGAATCCGAAATCATTGATGCGTGCGTGAATGCAGAGGGAGGAAATCAGACCAATGTTCGGTCCTTCAGGCGTTTCGATGGGACACAGACGGCCGTAATGCGTGTAATGCACATCTCGCACCTCGAAGCCCGCACGCTCACGCGTCAGTCCACCCGGTCCGAGAGCCGACATACGGCGTTTGTGCGTCAGTTCGGAAAGCGGATTGGTCTGATCCATGAACTGCGAAAGCTGGTTGGTGCCGAAGAAGGCGTTGACCACGCTGGAGATGGTGCGCGCATTCACAAGATCGGAAGGCGTGAAATTCTCCACGTCGCGGATATTCATGCGTTCCTTGATCGTACGCGCCATGCGTGAGACACCGACATTGTACTGGGCTGCGAGCTGCTCGCCCACGGTACGCACGCGACGGTTTCCGAGATGATCGATATCGTCGACGTTCTGCTGTCCCTGCATCAGATCGATCAGGTAACGCACGATGCTGACGATATCCTCGCGCGTAAGCGTGGTGACCTCGGGCTCGATATCGAGTTCCAGCTTCTTGTTGAGGCGATAGCGGCCAACGATACCGAGATCGTAGCGCTTCGGGTTGAAGAACAGGCGTTCAATCAGACCCTTCGCCGTTTCCAGGTCAGGTGCTTCACCACTGCGGAGCTGCTTGTAAATCATTTCAAGCGCTTCCTGGTCGTTGTTTGCCTCATCCTTGCGGATCGTGTTGGCGATGACCAGGGCGTTTTCATTGTCCGTCCTGTAGACGCGGACAGACTTCACACCATGTTCGCGGACGGACTCGACGAGTTCCTCATCGAGTTCGGTATCCGCACTTACGAGAAGTTCACCTGTCGTTTCATCCACGACCTCCTCGCACAGCACGCGGCCGTAATGATCTTCGAGATTCTTGGCGGAGAGCGAAACATCGTCGACGAGGTCGAACAGCTCCAGCAGTTCCTTGTTCGAGGAGAAGCCCAGCGCGCGCAGCAGCGTCGTGACGGGGAATTTCTTCTTCCTGTCGATGTACGCATACATGACGTGATTGATATCCGTTGCGAATTCCACCCAGGAACCGCGGAACGGGATGATGCGCGCCGAGAACATCTTCGTGCCGTTCGGGTGAATCGATTCACCGAAAAACACGCCGGGAGAACGGTGCAGCTGGCTGACCACGACGCGTTCGGCGCCGTTAATGATAAATGTGCCCCGGTCGGTCATATAGGGCAGGTTGCCAAGATATACTTCCTGTTCAACCGTTTCGATGTACTCGTTGCTGTTCGGTTCTTCGGACTTCGAGGAAAGACGCAGACGTGCCTTGAGGGGAACGGCGAAGGTCAGTCCGCGCTCCTGGCACTCCGGCACGGAGTATTTCGGCTTTTCGATGAAATAATCGATGAACTCGAGGATATAATTCTCACGGGCATCCGTGATGGGGAAATTTGTGGCGAAGACCTGCTGCAGTCCCATGTCCTCTCTCTTGGATGCATGGACTCTCTCCTGCAGAAAGCCCTCATACGAGGAACGCTGGACGTCGAGAAAGTTCGGATACTCGAACAGATCCGAAATCTTCCCGAAACTCCAGCGTCCATTGGACATGGCGTGCAGCTCAAGACTGTTGAATGTATCGTTGAAGCCGTTCGTCTTTGAGTTACTCAATTCCTAGCTCCTTAACATGGTGCGTGCGTGGCGGATACCTGGTGCCGCGATCCGGCGGATTGCAGCAGAAATCAGGTCAGGCGATAAAACGACAAGTGCGGGACGAACTAAATTCGACCCGCTTCCTGTCGTACACATCGTTGAATCGTTGTTTTCGCTAAACAGAACGTTCTGTCAGATGGTGAGTGTTCCAGTACGTTGAAAAGCAGTGCCGCTTACTTGAGGGTAACGGTCGCGCCTGCTTCCTCGAGTTCCTTCTGAAGCTTCTCGGCCTCTTCCTTCGGCAGCTGCTCCTTGACGATGCTCGGGGCGCCTTCGACGAGGTCCTTGGCTTCCTTGAGACCGAGGCTGGTCGCTGCGCGCACAACCTTGATCACGTTGATCTTGTTGGAACCGATACCGGTCAGCTCAACATCAAATTCGGTCTTTTCTTCGGCTTCGGCTGCGGGAGCGCCGCCGGGCATGGCACCAGCCATCATCATCGGGGCAGCAGCGGTAACGCCGAACTTGTCTTCGAGGGCGGTCTTGAGCTCAGATGCCTCAAGAAGAGTCAATTTCTCAATTTTCTCAACGATTTCTTCGATCACGGACATTGTATTACTCCTTGAAGGATAGAATTATTTAGATACTCTTTTATCAGGGATGGGCGATCAGGCCGCCTGTTCCTGTTTCTGCTTTTCGATGGCGTCGATAACGCCGACCAGGTCGCGCATGACGGCATTGATAGCGCCGGCGATGCCCTGCGCAGGAGCCGCAATGCTTCCGATAATGGAGGCAATGAGGTCGTCGCGAGTGGGCAGGGATGCGAGTTCTTCCAGTCGTGAACCGTCGAACACTTCCTTTTCAAGCACGCACACCTTGACGGCGAGCATGTTCTCATTGGTTTTGACAAACTCCTTGAGAATACGTGCAGGCTGTACGGGATCGTCATATGCGAATACAACGCCGGTCTGGTTAACCAGATAAGGATAAACCTCATCGTAACCGCCGATCTCTTCGAGAGCCCGCTTCAGCAGGGTGTTCTTGATAACCTTGTAGTCCACACCAGCTTTGAAGAACTCACTCCGGAGCGCATTGGCCTTATCAACGGTCAGCCCCGAAAAGTTTGCCAGGTACAGACCGTTGGAACGGCTGAGTCGTTCAACCGTATCCGCGATCACCGTGGCTTTCTGTTCTTTAGTCATTCGATCCTCTGGGGGATACGTTCGAATGGGACAACGTGAATTAGAGAAATAGAAGCATTGAGAGTGCGTAGTCTGACCGGATGCAGGTCAGGTACAAAATCTTTATCAGTGCAGCGCAGCTGCTTCGGATTTGTCAATTTTGATGCCGGGGCCCATCGTGGTAGAGATGGTCACGCCCTTGATGTAGATGCCTTTCGCTGCGGTGGGACGCATGCGATTGAGCGTCGCGATGAAGGACTGCACGTTCTCCACGATCTTTTCGGCGGTGAAATCGGTTTTGCCAACCATGGCATGCACGATGCCGGCCTTGTCGACACGGAAGGAAATCTTTCCTCCCTTCACATCCTGCACGGCCTGACCAACGTCGTTGGTCACCGTACCGGATTTCGGATTCGGCATCAGTCCGCGGGGACCGAGCACTTTACCGAGCTTACCGACTTCGCCCATGACGTCGGGCGTCGCGATAACGACATCGATATCCGCCCATCCGTTCTGGATTTTTTCGAGATAGTCCTCGTATCCGACATGTTCGGCGCCGGCATCTTTCGCTTCCTGCTCCTTACCACCGCGGGTAAGAACCAGAACACGAACCTTCTTCCCGATTCCGTTCGGGAGCGAAGCCGTGCCGCGTACCATCTGATCGGACTTCTTGGGATCCACACCAAGCTTGACGGCGATATCCACCGACTCGTTGAACTTCGCCTTCGCGGTCTGCTTGAGAATATCAACGCCTTCGTTGAGGGAGTATTCCCTCTGGCGCTCGACCAGCGAGGTGGATTCTTTCATGCGCTTTGAGAGTTTCATAGCCTGTACCGTTAACCTTCTACTGTGATACCCATGCTGCGAGCGGTGCCCGCAACCATTTCCATTGCCGCTTCAACCGTGTGCGCGTTCAGATCCGTCATCTTGGTTTCGGCGATCTCACGCACCTGGTCCTTCGTAACCTTGGCGACCTTGACGCGATGCGGTTCGGCCGAGGCCTTCTCCAGCTTCGCAGCCTTCTTCAGCAACACAGCCGCAGGGGGCGTCTTGGTGATGAAGGTGAACGACTTGTCGGTGAACACCGTGATGACAACGGGAATGATCAGACCGGCCTTATCCTGCGTCCTGGAATTGAACTGCTTGCAGAATTCCATGATGTTGACGCCTTTCTGGCCCAGCGCCGGTCCAACAGGAGGAGCAGGATTCGCTGCGCCTGCAGGGATCTGGAGTTTGATATACCCGTCAATTTTTTTCGCCATGGGGGGATCCGCCTATGCTATTATGTATCGAATTCAACCTGACTGAAATCCAGTTCCACCGGGGTTTTCCGTCCGAAGATGGAAACCATCACCTTCAGCTTGGTCTTCTCCTGGTTGACTTCCTGAACGAAGCCGCTGAAGGTGTTGAACGGACCGTCGATGACCCGCACCGGATCGCCGACGCGGAACTGAATCTCGGGCATTTCCGTATCCTTGCGCTCTTCCATGCGGCCGAGGATTTTATCTACCTCGTCCCTGCGCAGCGGTGCCGGATTGTTCCTGGGTCCGACAAAGGATATGACCGAGGGCGTATTGAGAATAAGATGCTTGGTATCCTTATCGAGAACGCAGTTGATAAGGACATATCCGGGAAAGAAGTTGCGCGTCTTCGTGCGCTTCTTCCCGTCCCGCATCTCATATACTTTTTCCGTGGGAACAATGACAGAGACGATCCTCTCCTCCATCCGGAGTGCGGGATCGGCCTGCTTTACTTCGCTCTCGATGTATGCCTTTACTTTGTTCTCATGGCCGGAGTACGACCGTATGGCATACCATCGGAGGTGTTCTGTCTGCGTTTCTTCCGAAGCCATGAATTACCATCTGTTGACCGCGGTCAGCTTCACCCGGAGGCTCAGCTTCCCAGCAGCAGTTCCAGAAACTTTGTGAACACGGCATCGACGACAAAAATGAATAGCGAAAGGATAATTGTCGATGCCAGTACTATCGTTGTATAGTCCTTGAGCTCGTCCTTGGTCGGCCACGTCACCTTCTTCATCTCTTTGGTGACACCGTCGAAAAATGCTGTTATCTTTTCTTTCATGACCCGGCTACGAAGTTCAGTTAACGTTTATTGCACGAGAGGAGGGACTCGAACCCCCAACCTGCGGTTTTGGAGACCGCTGCTCTACCAATTAAGCTACTCTCGTAATAGCTTACTTGGTTTCCTTGAACATCACGTGCTTACGGACCACGGGATCGTACTTCTTGTATTCAACCCGCTGAGGATGCAGCTGCTTGTTCTTGGTCATCGTGTAACGATATCCGGTACCGGCAGAGCTCTCCAGCGTGATGTTGATGCGACCTTTGTTGTTTTTGGCCATCGTTCTGCCTCTCGTTGCGTTGAGCGTGAAACGGTACGCTGTCGTACCTGGAGCTCACGACCGGATTTGAACCGGTGACCTCTTCCTTACCAAGGAAGTGCTCTACCGACTGAGCTACGTGAGCGTGGAGCGGGAGACGGGACTCGAACCCGCAACCAACAGCTTGGAAGGCTGTGACTCTACCAATTGAGTTACCCCCGCGTACGGGTGTCCGGCCTCTGGCCGGTTAACTCTGTGGTGGGGGTAGGATTCGAACCTACGAAGTCGATTGACAACAGATTTACAGTCTGTCCCGGTTGGCCACTTCGGTACCCCACCGTATGTTCACCAGAGCTGGCGACCGGACTTGAACCGGTGACCTGCTGATTACAAATCAGCTGCTCTACCAACTGAGCTACGCCAGCAGGAAATCCGCCGCAATAGCGAACAGGATCACAAAGATATACGTTGTTTTTGTTAAAGTCAAACAGAGAAATGCACGCACCTGAAAAAATCTACGGTTTTCAGAGATTTTTTTTCAGGAAGGACAGGATTTCCGCGTCAAGTCCCACGCCTGCGTCCAAAATATCAGTGCCGTGACCGGCATCCTCGTAGATTTTCGTGGCAATACCCGGTACGATTTCCTTATACGCGTCGACGGTTTCCACCGAGCGCAGGTCTTCGCTGCTGGCGACGGCGAACAGAGGCCGTCCGCCAAGGCGACCCACGGCATCCCGCGTCGGAAGGACGTTGAAATAGTTGAGTCCCGGACTCAGCAGCACGAGGGCACGGACGTTCCTGTCACCCGCTGCGTAAATCACGGCGTTACTGCTGCCGTACGAGGCACCGATGATACCGATGCGCGCCGCATCGACGGAAGGCTGCGTGCGCAGAAAATCCATTGCAGCGGCAACATCCTTTTCGGCCTTGCGATCGGGACGGACGGACTTCCCGGATGAAGTCTTCGTCGAACCGCCGTAGCCACGCATGTCGATAGAGAGGACGGTGAAACCGGCACGCTGCAGCTGCGCGGCAAGGGCGTTGAAGCTGCTCCGGTCGCTGCGCCACTGGTGCAGGCAGAGGACGGTCGGGGACTTCTGTCCCGCAGCATACAGACTGCCGTGAATGACGATGCCGTCGCTGGTGGTGAACTGCACGTCCTTCCCTTCTGCCTGGACGGCCCGTGCAGGCGTCGTGTTTCGTGCCTGTGTCGAAGCCTGTCCGGCAGCGAGCGCCGTCGGTTCTGACTTCGGCATATCCTGACCGTTTTCACGATTCTCGGACTGGCAGTTCGTGAACAGAACCAGGGTGAGTATGGCGATTGCGAGCTGTCTGCGAATCATCTGTGCTTCCTCCAAATCTTCTGCTTCGTCAATGCTGCGCCTCGAATTCCCGGAAATCGCGGATGATCCGTTCGGCGCATTCCCGCGCATCAGTCTCCGCCTCCATGTCGTACCAGCGGAGCCCGGGTTCGCGGCGGAACCAGGTCAGCTGGCGGCGGGCAAAGCGGCGGGTGTTCGTCTTGATCTGTTCCACCGCCGTGTCATACGGGAGCAAGGAAGTAAGATAGGCGGATAATTCCTTATAACCAACGGTGTTCAGGGCGTTCCAGGCGGGATCGGCGCCGTTCGCAAGCAACGTGCGCAATTCTTCGAGCAGCCCGTCCGCCATCATACGATCCACACGCGCATTGATACGTTCATGCAGCGCGCCGCGTTCCCAGCGCAGCGCGACAGGGAAATACCGGTGCGGACTGCGGCGCATGTTTGCTTCTCTGATTTCGGAGTAGGGTTTCCCGGTCAAAAGGCATACTTCGAGGGCACGCACGATGCGCACGGGATTCTGTGCATCGATCTGCTCGACCATGCGGGGGTCAACGGCAGCAAGTTCCCTGAGCAGCACTTCTTTCCCTTCTTCTTCGAGACGCATTTCCAGTCTGGCCCGCAGTTCGGGATCAGCTGCGGGACCCTCGAACAGTCCCTGCAGCAGCACGCGCACATACAGGCCGGAGCCACCGACGATGAGCACGCGCCGCCCACGCCTCATGATATCTTTGATCCATGCATGCGCGTCCTCGAAAAAGCGTCCCGCCGTATACGTGTCGTCGATATCGCAGATATCGATGCCGTGATGCGCGACACGCGCCTGCTCGGCTTCAGTCGGTTTCGCCGTCCCTATATCCATGCCCCGATACACCTGGCGGGAATCAGCACTGACGATCTCGGCGCCGAGCATCTCCGCACAATGCAGGCTGACTGCGGTTTTGCCAGAGGCTGTCGGACCGGTGATGACGAGAATACTGTGGCTGTGCATGATGAATCCGGGAGCTGCTTCCCTCCGTGTGGCGCTTCGCAGACCGGAGCCTGCACGCGCCGGTGGTCAGCGCGTCCAGCCTTCCTTCCCGAGCAGAGGGACGAACTTGAATCCGGCATGGCGGCTCTGTACGAACTCATCGCCGCGCCGCTCGACCACGATCATGGTCTGTGACCCCTGATCCCCTACCGGAATCACCAGCCGTCCGCCGTCGTCGAGCTGCCGGAGGAGGGACGGCGGGACGTCAGGCGCACCGGCGGTGACGATAATGCCGCGGTAAGGAGCGAACTGAGACCAGCCGATACTGCCGTCTCCCACCTTGGATGCGACGTTATACCCGAGCTCCTCGAATCGCTCTCGCGCCTGCTCGAGGAGATCAAAATGGCGCTCGATGGTGAACACGCGTACCCCCATCGCGGCAAGCACACAGGCCTGGTACCCACTCCCCGTCCCGACCTCGAGAACTTTGTCCCCACGACGCGCCTGGAGAAGCTGCGTCATGACGGCGACGGTATAGGGCTGACTTATGGTCTGCTGGCAGGAAATCGGCAGTGCACTGTCTTCATACGCCCGGTGCTGAAATACTTCCTGCACGAAGATGTGGCGTGGCAGATCAGCTATTGCCTGAAGTACGGCGTTGTCATCTATCCCCTTGCTGCGGAGCCCTTCGACGAGCTGTGAGCGTGCAAGGTCATGCTGGCGGTTGGAGTAGGTACGGCTCATCCTTCCTTGATGTCGTTCTGCGAATCGGATTTGAATGGGGAATCGAAAATACTTTTGACACTGACATTCAATCCCTGGCGAAGCTTCTGCCGAAGCTTATCCGGTGTCAGATTTCGTGTGAGTGTGCCGTCGGCCGCGAGCGAGATGGTCCCTGTTTCCTCGGATACCACGATGGTCAGCGCATCGGTCTGCTCGGAAATTCCCATCGCCGAACGATGCCGCATCCCCATGATAAATCCATCCACCTGCAGCTGACTGCTGAGCGGCAATGTGCAGCGCGCTGCCTCGATAATGCGGTCCTTGATCACGACCGCCCCGTCATGCAGTGGCGCCTTGGGATGGAAAATGCTCATCAGCAGCTGCTTGCTGACCGTGGCTCCAAGAGCGATGCCCGACTCGATGACCATGCGAATTCCGGTCGTTCGGGGAATCACGATGAGCGCGCCGATCTGCCGCTGCGCCATTTCGTCGCAGGCTTCAACGATGGCCTCGATACTCTCGTCCATACTGCTGCGCACCAAGTTCGCCATGAGTCGTCCCCTGCCGAGAATAACCAGCAGCCGCCGCAATTCCGGCTGGAAAAGAATGATGAAGGCGACGACCCAGATATCCGTCAACGTCTCCAGAATCCAGGAAACGGCTTTCAGTTCGAGGGAGGACGCCAGGAATGAGCCCGCGACGATGACCAGTAATCCGGCAAAAATCTGTATGGCGATGGTCCCACGCATGATCAGATAGAGCCGGTAGAAGACGAAGGTCACGACGAGGATGTCGAGAAGATCGGTCCAGTTGATCTCAAGAAAGCCGATTTTAAAGAGCATGTGCTGCCTCCACACCATGGTCGATCGCATCGGTCACGTCGAGCGCAGCGCGCATGTCGCGTACGTCATGCACGCGCAGCAGGCGAGCGCCCTTCCGGCAGGCGGCGAGATTGCTGGCGATACTGCCGGCAAGCCTGTCGTCCACTTCCCTCCCGGTCAATTGTCCGAGAAATGATTTCCGGGATGTCCCGATGAGTACGGGGCACCCGAGTTCGGCGAACCGCGGAATCGCACGCAGCAGGTCCAGGTTGTGCTGCAGCGTCTTCCCGAATCCGATGCCGGGATCCAGCACAACCTGCCGTATCCCGCGCTCGTGGCAAAACGCCAGCCGTTCGCGGAAAAACGTGAGTACTTCCTCGACCACATTTTCATAACGGGGTCCACGCTGCATGATTTCCGGTGAACCCTGCATATGCATGAGTACCACGGGCAGGTCCTGCGCCGCGGCCACGCGCGGCATATCCGCATCATCCCGCATGGCGCTGATATCGTTGATCACGTCAGCACCCGCTTCGAGAGCGGCCTCGGCGACAGCGGCTTTTCTTGTATCCACCGAAATCGGCACGGAACTGTGGCTGCGTACTGCCTCCACGACGGGCAGGACGCGGGCAAGTTCCTCATCCAGCGGCACCTCGCGGGCTCCGGGACGCGTGGACTCCCCGCCGATATCCACAATATCGGCGCCCTCCTCAACCATACGCAGCGCATGCTCCACTGCGGCGGTGCCGGCATGTTGTCCCCCGTCTGAAAAAGAATCCGGCGTCACATTGAGAATTCCCATCACATGACAGCGCAGCGAGAGATCAAGCGTGGTCTCGCGCAGGCGGAGTGCAGTGGGATAATCCGGGACAGGAGACATGGAGTGAACCGGGAAGATGGGGAAATGGCTTCTCAGGAGCGCAGCCGGTAATAATACTGCATCATACGATGGAAGCGAGAAATATGCAACGAAAACGGCAGGGAGGCGACGGGAAACCGGGGATGAAAAAAAGCTCCTCCCTCCGCGAACCGCGAAGGGAGGAGCAACAGGGTGAAACGCAGGGACGCTTATTTCGAGAGCGTCATGCGCTTGGTCTGCACGAAGTCACCGGCGGTCATGCGATAGACGTATGTTCCGGACGTGAGATCCGAAGCATCGAAGTCCACCGTGTACTGTCCGGCAGGCTTGACCTCGTCGACAAGAACGGCAACTTCAGCACCGAGATTGTTGAACACCGCGACGCGCACATGGCTCTCTTCCGCGACGTTGTAGACAATCGAAGTACTGGGGTTGAAGGGATTCGGATAGTTCTGCTCGAGGCCGAACTCGCCCGGGATCACCTTGTTGTCCTTGCTGAAGACGAGATAGGAATGCGCGAGGGCGATATTGCCGTCGACATTCTTGTCGCTCAGGTTCATCACCGTGACCGCGTTGGCGGCAGGATCGGAAACCGAGGCCGTGCCCATGATGGGATCTTCCCACATGCCCATGGCGACCGGCTGACGGACACCGTGGAGCTGATTCGGATCCACGATCATGGAAGCTTCCTGCGGTGCATACGGGAAGGTGATGTCTGCAGTCCAGCCCGTGTTCGTGTACTCAACCTGCCAGTAACGGCGGATATAGAGCAGACGAGCCAGGTTCTGCGGCAGCTGATTCGGGAAGGCCCGGATCGTGAGGGAGTTGATGGTGCCGCCCGTCACGTTGACCGTGGCAATTTCGCCGCCGTTGCCGTCGACGAACTTGTAGGGACTTCCACCCGGCGTCAATCCGCTGATCGTGGCTTCGATCATCTTCGGACCGCTCTTCGTGCCTGCCGTCGTCACGCGCAGGATCACAGGAACCTCGAACACTTCGTTCGTGGCGGTGAGTCCGTTTGCGGGGGGCGGGAAGTCGTCGTTGAAGAGCACGCCGTAGAAGCGCAGCATACCGTTGTGCACACCCGGTGCGAGACCGGAAGGATCAATGGTCATGGTGAAGGTCTGGAACTGACGCGGACGCGGCGGGGTGAAGTTGTAGCCCTGCAGGGTCGGGTCGGCCGGAGCCTTCGTGATCGTGATCCAGGGATCGGAGCTCTCAACATCCCAGAGGAAGTCGCCGTTCGTACCGAAGATATCGGTCGTCGTACTGACTTCGTAGGTCTTGTTGATCTTGCCCGGCTGCTTGTAAATCGCCGTCACCGTGATGGGAATCTGCGAATCGTCGATGAAGGTCGAGATGTCGGAACCCGGGAAACCGTAACCGATTTTCGGCGGCGGCGAGGGATTCTCATCCAGCTTGATCCAGTCAATGGCGACTTCGCCACCGGTGAGATGAACACCGATGAAGTAGTTGCCCGTGGTGGGTGGCGTATTGAAATACGGAGGGAAACCGCCGGTGAGAGCGGCAAACGATGTCGCTGCTCCGACGTTGACATTCGAGAACGTGGCAAACACGGTCATCGTGGACGGATCCTGCGTCGTGCCCCATGCGAGTTCGAAGGAGGCGTTGTTCGCCATCAGCACCGAACCCTGCACACGGTAACTGGAAGCCTGCTCGAGTACGGCCGACGGCGGGAAGATCCAGTCATTCGTGCCGCCTGCGTGATACAGGGCGACGGGACCAAACATGTTCGTGGTTTCCCATGCGTTGCCACCGTCAAGGTCGCTGGTTGCCCAGCCCATGTCCTCAACGTAACTGGGACCGATGTACGGGGGCATCCAGACTTCAAAGTCCTCTGCGCCCATGACCTTGTCATCAAAGACCATCTGCGATGCAGCCATCATGCCGTCGGTGCTGTTGTCGCCATCCTCGGGATGGAAGACGCGCACGAAGACGTTCGGACTCGGACCTGCTGCCATGGTGTTGATTCCCTGCTTGAACTCGATCGCGGCGAGGGAATCGACCCACATCAGGTTGAAGCCTTCGGCGACACCATCAGTGGAATCCTGAGGCATCGAACCGACTTTGTACACCGCCTTGACATACGGCGCTTTGGTGCCGTCGATGTCACGAATGGTGGCGAGCACCTTGTTCTCGTCCGGTGCCTGACGCCGTGCCCAGTAGCCATCGGCATAGCCGAGCACAGCCGCATAGGTTTCGAGATCGAACGTACACGCTCCAATCCCGACAAACTTGTAACTCGAAGATGGTGTCGCACCCTTGAGACCGTCCGCGTAAATTTCATTGCCGTTCTTGTCGTAGAACTTGAATGAACACTCTTCCGGCCAGCTCTGCGAGTTGTAGAATTGCACATGAATGGAATCGCCATTCTCGACATTGAACGTATAATTGACAGGACCTGCGCCCGAGGCGATGGTGATGCCGGCATGCTTCTTGACACCATTGATATAGATGTCGATGGAGTTTCCGTTCCAGCCGTCACCGAAATCGTCCCACATCGTAACCTTGTACTGGCAGCCCGGAGGCGGCGAGCAGTCTGCGGCGGTCACGGTGTAATTCGCCAGGGAAGGACCCGAAGCACCGGTGCTTGCTGTGTACACGCCCTGGTTATTCGAGTTGAGAATGGTGTAATAATTCTCCGACGGCCAGATACCAATGGTATAGGTTGTCGTGATCACATCACCAATGGAGACGGGGAAAGTGAAATGCGCGGGACCTGAGCCCGACGAGAGAGTGATATCGTTCAAGACAACAGTGTTGTTGACGAGGACATCAAGAGAGGCAACATCCCAGCCATCACCGTACGTGTCGTACAGGTCGATGGAAAAGGTACAGGTCTGAGACTGTACCGGAACTGCGAAGAACAGCAGCACCGCTGTCAGCGCCACGGCTTTCGTCAGCCAGGATAGGGCCTTACGGTAGACATTGGACATAAACTACCTCCAATTAGATGGTGAAAAATCACTTAGCAAATGCGTGCAGAATATTCGAAAGGAAATGCGTGCCCGTGATCATGCGAGGGAAAAACATACGACGGACGGAGCAGGTCGTCATATTATCCATTGGTTTCGTTTGGAAGGAGGACAATTTCCGTTATCTGGACTGCGATAAGGGTGGTCTTTCTTGAACATAGTAACAACGGGTTCAAAAGTCAATTGATATGAATGGAAGCGCTTTTTTCGTATTCTGCGTCATACGACACACATTTGCTGCAATCCTGACCAGAGATCGAGGATATCCCATGCGCACCCCCTCCATTCCTTCCCTGCCAATCCTGCTGCTGCTCTTCTTTTTCCTGCCCCGGAGCACGGCCCTTGCCCAGTGCGATTCCGTGACCGCGGTGAAAAAGAGTCCCACCGGATGTACCAACTGGTTCGTACAGAACCGCAACGTGGATCGCAAGACCATTACCCGCATTCGCTTTGAACTCCTGACTTCGGGAATGAGCTGGGCAGGCACGGCACTGGTGGACAGCTGGACCGTCGCACTGCCAGCCCCCAATATCCTGGAACTTGACGCGGGAAGTGGAGGACTCCGAACAGGCGTGGATATGTATGTCAACCTGGTATGCCTCTCCCGCGTCTGCGCAAATGACAGGGATTATCAGGTCAAGTGGACGACCTTCGACGGTGCCACGCAGATTTGCAGCGGAACGGAAACACTTGCGTGCCAGGCTATGGAACGCGAAGACTCCCTTGCGGCGACCCTCCACCCCGTCGACTGGCGCTGCCACCGGCTTACGCTGCACAATTTCAACAGCCTCAATCTGGCCATTGATGAACTCTCTCTTACATCCCTGACACCAGGGGCCAACCCGAATATCACCCCTCCCGCGGGATGGGCAGTGCAGTCCAACGCCGGTACGACGACGCTCACCGCCGATCCGGACCCACTGAACCCAAACGACAGTCTTCCGGGAATCCAGCTCTGTTTCACACAGACTCCACCCAATACAGACACCGTCAGCCTGCTGTGGAGTACAGGCAACAACGGCATTGGACTGTCTTCCGACACTCTGCGCATCCGCCTCGGCAGGCAGCCTCGCTGCGACTCCATGGTGTTGACATTCGACCCGAATAAAACGAATCCCGCCTGCAAGGCGCTGACGTTCTTCAATCTGCATGAGCCGCAGTCAGACGTCACATCCATCCTCGTGCAGGTGGTCAGCGATGGCGCAGTGTTCTCCACTGGTGCCTCCGGACCATGGAACCTCACACAGGAAACCGCCAAGTTCCTGCGTTTCGTTGCACCGGGAACGGGCATTGGCAATGGGGACTCGGTCGGGACGTTCACGTTCTGTGTTACCAACGCCAGCGGCGTTGACAGCGTGCTCTTCCGTGTAACGAGTGAGACGGCAGGAAAGCAGATCTGTTCGGTGGAACAACGCGCGTTCGTTCCGTCCATTGACGGACTCTGTGATCTCTTCCTCGCACGACGCACGGGGGGACAAAACTACGTTCTCGGATTTTTCAATCGCCGCCTGCCCGCCCTTCCCGTGAACGGATTCTCGCTGGAAATCCTCAACAGCAGTCCGACACTCTCGACAGTCTCTCCCCCCTCGGGATGGACCCTGCAGAACAGCACATCAGCTTCGGCCGCGTTCCGGGGTACCACGGTCTTCCCGGGTGGGACGGCCGACGGCTTTGAAGTGGCCTTCGATGGTGCGCAGCAGGACACGGTGCTTCTCCAGGTCTGTACGAGTTTTGACGGGAATGAAGCCTGCTGCGATACCCTGGTCCTTCCAATCACCAGCGGGGAGAGCCGCTGCGACTCGCTGCTGCTGACGGAAGCCCCCGTCCCCGGAAGCTGCCAGTGGAAAGCAGGGTTTGTAAATCTGCACCTCCCTGCATCGCTGACGACACAGTTCAGGCTGCAGGCACTGACACCTTCCACCCGATTCAATGCGCAGAACGTGCCTGCCGGCTGGGTCGTAAGCTCCGACGGCAGCAGCGGTGTACTCACCGTGCAGCGGGATACGGCGACGACGGAAGGACTCGCGTTCGACCTCACAGTGGAATCCTCCTCTGAAACCGTGCTGTTTGAATGGTGCACCGAAGACGCGAGCGGTCCCATCTGCTGCGGCTTCGACAGTCTTTTTTGTGCAGCAGAAGAAAAATGTGGCGAAATGAACGTTCAGGAAGGATCTCACGCGCTGCAGCGGCGGCTGTCTTTCCACAACATTATTTCACCTGAAGCCGTGGTCGAGCAACTGCGCATTTCAGTGCTGACCGCGGGAACAGGATTCGACGCTGTAAACATTCCCAAAAGCTGGACGATGGATATCAGCGCGACAAAGGATACTGTCATCATTACGCCCGACGCGCCTATCCTGACGGACAACATTTCGGCATCCTTCGATCTCACGTTGTCCGAAGCTCCCGGCTGCGACAGTATTCGCTGGCAATGGGAAGCGATGGCTGGCGACGCCATGCTCTGCGGCTCCATGCTGCCGGCTCTTCCCTGTCCGAGTGCTGCCTGCGATACGGTTACGTTCTCCACGGATGCCGCACGTCCCTGCTGCTTCGATATTCGCGTGCAGAACAGCGGAAGCGGGGAGATCGACGGCTTCACACTGTCTGTGCTTACTCCTGGTGCCTCGGCTTTCGCGAGTACCATCGTTTCTCCCGATGATTGGACGCTGAGCGGAGATACGACGTACATGCAGTGGAGTACGACAGGAAGTCCGATCCTTGAAGCCGGCTCGCTCGACGGATTCACCGTGTGTTTCAACAACGGCTGGATTGGAAATGAGGATTTCCTTGTACTCTGGCAGACGCTCACGGGACGCACCGTGCGATGCTCCGACACACTGACCATCGCCTGCGATCGCACGCTCACCGTCGAACATCTCGATGCCGCCATTCCGGCGCAGGCCACGCTTCAGCAGAATTATCCGAATCCGTTTGCGGACGGTACGAGCATCGTTTTCGCCCTTCCTCATCAGCAGAGGGTGACGCTGCAGGTCTACGATACGCATGGACGACGCGTGGCTTCCCTCTGCAGCGGCAGCTATGCGGCAGGCAGCTACCGCGTCCACTTCGATGCCGGGACGCTCCCTGCTGGCATGTACCTCGTCCGCCTCACCGCCGGAAACGTTGTGCGCACACAGCGCATGAGCCTCATTCGCTGACGGGCTTCGGCCAATTAACTACTGTGCAGCCTGAGAATATGCAGTTTCTGCATATTCTCAGGCTGTTTTTTATGCACCTTTCGCATATTTCCGCTGAATTCAAGCAATCAGGCTCATTGCGCGAGTCCACTCGACTTCATCGAGTGAACGCGGGAGCTCCGATTTCATCGGAGCGCTGGAGCCACCCCGATTCCATCGGGGCGGCGCGTGACATCCTCCAGGTTTTCTCAATTTCGATTGCTTGATATTTCCATCGTTCGATTTTTCTATCCTTCCATTCAACGCAAAACGGGCAGCGCCAGTATATGGCACTGCCCGCTTGCCTGCTCCGCCAGGGGCGGATGCGTCGGGGTTTATTTGCTGAGCGTCATCATGCGGGTTTGCGTGAAGTCGCCTGCAGTCATGCGATACAGGTACGTGCCGCTCGGAAGGTCGACGGCATCGAACTGTGCTTCATAGCGTCCGGCGGCCTGCGTGCGATCAACCAGCACGGCCACTTCGGCACCGAGACTGTTGTAGACGGCGATGCGCACGTGACTTTGCTCGGGGACGTTATACACGATGGATGTTGACGGGTTGAAGGGGTTCGGATAGTTCTGCGCGAGGCCGAACTGTGTCGGAACTTCCTCGGAGCCGCGACCGAAAATCATGTACGGATGCGCAAGCGCGATATTTCCGCCGATGTTCATGTCATTGAGGTTCATCACGGTCACCGAACTGTTCAGCACGTCAGAGTACGAGGTTGTACCCATGATCGGGTCTTCCCATGCACCCAGCGGAACTGCCTGGCGCACGCCGCGAAGCTGACCCGGATCAAAGATCATCGAGGCTTCGGTTGCGGCGTACGGGAAGTCGATATCCGCGGTCCAGCCCGTACCCGTATGCGTGATCTGCCAGTAGCGTTTCACATACAGCATGCGCGCGAGGTTCTGCGGCAGCTGATTCGGGTAGCAGGTGATTGTCATCTTGTCGATCTGTCCCGCCGTCACACGCACGGTTGCGATCGGTGTGCCCGAGTTCGGATCGATGAAGGTGTAGGGACTGCCCGGGACGGTCATCGGACCGAAGGTGGCTGTCGCCGAAGCGGGACCACCCTTGCCGCCGGTGCTGACGATGTTCAGTTCAACAGGGACGACGAGCGGTTCGTTCGTGGCAAGCAGGCCGCTGTTGGGGGGCGGGAAGTCGTCGTTGAACAGGATGCCGTAGAAGGTCAGGTACCCGATGTGCTTGCCCGGCGCGAGTCCTGCGGGATTGATTGTCATCGTGAAGGTCTGGAACTGACGGGGACGCGGGGGCGTGAAGTTGTAGCCCTGCAGCGTCGGGTCAGGAGTTTCCTTGGTGATCGAGATCCAGGAATCTGCGGATTCGACATCCCAGAGGAAGTCGCCGTTCTGTCCGTAAATGTTGATCGTGTTCGCGACCTGGAAAGTCCTGTTCACGGGATTCGGACTCTTGTAATTGACTGTCACCACGATGGGCGGGGTCGTCGTGTTGATCAAACTGGAAACGGGATCTCCCGGTGCTCCGTAGCCGATTTTCGGCGGCGGCGAGGGATTGTCGTCCAGCTTGATGTTATCCATCGACCACTCTGCATTGATCGTGCTGGTCACGATATGGATACCGATGTAGTACATTCCCGCTCCACCGATCGGCGTATTGAAATACGGTTCGCCTGCTTCACCGGAGGCGATCCAGAGCTGCTTCGCAGTGTAGTTCCCTATGCCGATGTTCGAGAAAGTCGCGAACGTGGTCATGGAAGAAGCGCTCGGGGACATACCGTACGCGATCTCCACGGAGACGGGCGTCGCGGCGTTGTTCGCAAAGTCAAAGCCAACGCGATAGCTCGATGCTTCGAGCAGGGTGGCCGCGGGAGTAAAGATCCATTCGTCGACGGTGCTTGCACCGCTGTTCATGACAATGGCTTCGCCCTGGATTTCAGGAGTCGTTCCGCCATTGACATCGTAAACAGTCCAGGGCATGTCGAGGTAACCATCTGCGTACGTGAAGTTCGCATTGTCCTCGAAATTCTGGAAGTTCTCGAATCCATGGACCTTGTAGTTGAAGACTTCATGGGTATCGGAACCCTGGTCGTTCACTGGACGCTGCTCGGTCGAAAGGAATGCACGCGCATACAGCGTTGCACTGGGCACGGGGGCGAGTCCAGTCAGCTCGTACTTGAACTCGACGACAGCCTTTCCATTGGCATCCCAGGTGGGATTGAAGGATTCGACGAGCATCGCATCACCGATTCCGTTCATCGGGGCATCGGAGATACCGATGTCGAAGCTGCCCGGATCGGCGATCAGACCGGCGTTCTCGACAAGCACCTTGATCTTGTGCGTTGCGGGGTCCTCGAGACGGGCCCACTTGTCCGTCGCATAATCGACGAGCACCTTGCGTACGGCGATGTCATACTCCGCCGGCGGCTCGGGATATTCATCCGCACCGATACAAGGTGTACTGACATGACGGGGTTCGCCATCGTAGTCGGTGGTAACCGTCGGCCACGGCGTTCCTGCGAGATAACCCACATTACTGCGGCTGTGCAGATCGTTCTGCGCGACGAAGTAGGGATTTCCTTCCACCGTATTCTGATGCTGCGCAGGCACTGCGGACTGCAGGGCGGAGAGGGACGTATAATAGGTACCATCCCAGCGCCACTGCTCAGTTCCGGTTCCTTCATGGTAGAAGGCGTTGTAGTCGAACAGAGCCTGGCTCTCGTAATAATAGTTATAGATGGCATAGAAGGTGCCATCACCCTGATACGAGATATAGTTGTTGGCAACCTTGACGTCGTAATTGCTCGACTGCCCGTATTCATACAGTCCATAACAGGTACTGCTGTTGTTGATCAGGTTCATCGAGTTATACACGATATCGGCGTATGCCGCATAGCTGACATAGAGTCCGTACATGGTCGATGTTCCAACGCCGACACCCATGTTGTTGTAGACCATACCGCGATTGGCAGTGCTATTGTACGCATTGTTGATGCGGTAGACGCGCAGGGGATTGTAATGCGCCTCGGCATAGTTGTTGGCGACAATGGGACCATCGTTCGGATAGTACACGTAGATACCATATCCGCTTGACGTCGTGTACGTTCCGCTCGAGCGCTGGACCACCGTGTTATCAATCACACGCACACCCACGGAATAGTACAGGTACATACCGTAGTAATAGAAATCCTGCACGGTATTGCCAATAAACTGATTCCCGATGCACTGTGTCAGGTTGGTCGAAGATCCTGAACCGTTCCAGCGGATGCCGTAGTACCCGCTGTTGATGGTGTTGTCCTTGATCAGGTTGTAATCACCCCAGTCGCCATATGCGCTGTAGCTGCTCGTGCTGCTTGCGCAGATACCGACGTGATACGAATTCGTTGTCGTGGAGGGTAGGTTGATCACGCAGTCGGTGATCTCATTGTAATCCGCTTCCGCCGTAAAGAGGAAACCGTATCCGTAGGAGGAGTTCGTCGAATTGACGGTCAGGTTGCGGAAACGAATGTAGTCTGCACCGTTGAGCGTCACGACAGCGTCATACTGTCCGGCACTGTAGGTGATGATCCGCGATGCTGCATTGCCCGTACCGCCATCGAAGGTGATCGTGCTTGTCGCACTTGCACCAAGAATCTCCGGGACGGAAATCTGCTCGTTGTACGTTGCTGCGGCCACCTCGAAGGTGATGTTTCCACCCGCACCGTAGACCTGCAGATCCGCGATGGCGGCGCCAAAGCTCGTGTAATTGCGGGAGCCGCTGCCAGCGGGATTGATGGTGTAGATGCCGTTCATCGGGGCGATGATGCGGCGGTTGCCGGCGGGATTCGTCACGGTCGGCGTATAGGCCGAACCGCCGACGGTGACCGACGTGCATTGTCCGTCGACGTAGTTGTTTGTCGGTGCGGAAGCTGCGATGTCGTAGGCCAGCCAGAAATAATTCGTGCCGGGACCTTCCAGCGTCTGGCTGCCTGAGATCGTGAAGCTGCCGCTGGGATTGTTGTACGTACCGAACAGCGTCGTCGCATCGAAGGTGTTCGTGCGCCCGGTGTAGTAAATCTTTGCGGCGCTGATGTCCGCAGCTGTCGTCGATCCGGCGGTGCTCAGCGTGAAGGATGTCGCGTTGATCGGAGTGAGCGATCCGTTGACATCCACTTCGATGCCGATAATTTCCTGATCCGCGAATCCGGCCGGAGCATCGTCGGTATTGTTCTGCGTGCAGGTGGAGGAAGCGTAACTCATGTTCGACAGCACGAATTCGTCCGCACCGATGCAGGGCGTGGTCAGCGAACGCGTGTCCCCGTCGAAATCGTCCGTATAACCGGATACCGGCGTAGCGTTCAGGTATGCGGTCATGGACGTACTGTGGAGATCGGTGTTCGAGAAGTAGTTCGGATCACCGATGGTGGAATGCTGATTGTATGCAGGCCATGCAGACTTTGCGGCGGCGAGGGAGACGTACGAAGTGCCATCCCAGCGGAAATAATCCGTTCCACTGCCAACGCGGTAGAACACGTTGTAGTCACACACGGAGAATGATTCGTAGTAGTAGTTGTAGAACCAGTAAAGCGTGCCCGTTCCCTCGTAGCTGGCCATGTTGTTCTGCCAGCGCACATCGTAATTTGAACTTTCCCCGTACTGATACATCATGTATCCGGTATTGGAACCGGTGCCGTCGCCACCTGCGAGCAGGCGGGCACTGTTGTACATCACGTCGGTGTAACGCGGGTAGCTGCAATAGATGCCGTACAGCGTACTCGTCTCACCGTCCGCGATCGCCATGTTGTTGTACACGCGCGCGCGGTTTGCTGTCGAGGCGTAATAGTAGTTCGGACGGTACATGTACAGTCCGCAGGTGTTCGCGCGACCGTAGTTGTAGGCGATTTCCGGACCATTGTTGGGATAGTAGATATAGTATGCGTAGCCGGAGGAACTGGCACCAGCGTCACGCTGCACACTGCTGTTGTTCTTGACCACCAGGCTGCCGCCTGCGTAGTAGATGCGGATGCCGTAATAATAGTATTCCGTGACGGTGTTCCCGATGAACTGGTTTCCCTGCACGGTGCTGTAGTCCGAGGATCCGGATCCGTACCAGTAAATACCGGCGTATCCACCGGAAATCTGGTTGTCCTTGATCAGGTTGTAACTGCCGTGATCACCCGAAGATCCTGTCGAGGAGGTTGTGCTCGCGCGGATACCGACATGCTGACTGTTCGAGGAAGTCAGCGGCGTCTGGATGATACAGTCCGTAATCTCGTTGTGGTCCGCCGAGTTGGTGAACAGCACACAGGTCCCGTACGAGGCGCCCGTGGAGATAATGGAAATGTTCCTGATGCGGATATAGTCCGCCCCGTTCAGGGTAATGAGGTTCGTGTAGGAGGAGGAGGCACTGTAGGTCAGCACACGGCTGGCCGCGTTGCCCGTTCCACCGTCGAAGGTAATCGTATTGGTCGCACTCGCCCCGGAAATCGAGGGAATGGTGATCGTCTCGTTGAACGTACCCGCGAGTACATTGAAGGTCACCGGACCGGACACACCCGAGCCGGTCAGCGCACTGACCGCAGCGGAGAATGAAGAATAGTTTCCACTCGGACCGATGGTATAACTGCCACTCAGCTGCGCGCTGCTAACCGATGTTAATAGGAGAAAAACGAGGACAAAGAGTGAAGCGAGCTTGAGCCTGCCCCCCTGCCCTGACTGGCAGTCCGGGGAGGAATCGCTTCCTGTTGGATGGAACAGTGGTGAGTGTTTTTGCATGGAGTACCTCGTGGTTGTGTATAGGTAATGAACCCGGTGTTATCGTGACTTGCGCGACTGTGTATCACTGACTGGCGCGCGTGCATGGTTTTGTATATCACAAAGGGACCACAATTCCCTGGAAAGGGTTCTATATGTGGGAAGAGTATCTGGGGAGGGAACACCTCATTCAGAGAGACTACTACGGTGAGTGAATAAAGTTCACTCTCTTGGAGGCTAAATGCAAGAGCTTTTTGTGTTTTTTTTCACGCGATTCTTTTTTTCCCACCTCAGCCCTCAATATAAGTGAGGGGCGGTGCCGTTGGCACCGCCCCTCTGTCGTGTCCAGGATAGCGTAGTACAGGTGAACGCCTTACTTGGACAATGTCATACTCCGCGTCTGCGTGAAGTCACCGGCCGTCATCCGGTAGATGTAGGTGCCACTCGAGAGCTTCGAGGCATCGAACGATGCTTCGTAGCGTCCCGCTGCGACCGTTTCATCGACCAGAACCGCCACTTCCATACCAAGGCTGTTGTACACGGCAATGCGCACGTGACTTGCCTCGGGCACGTTGTAGGCGATGGAGGTGGAGGGATTGAACGGGTTCGGGTAGTTCTGCAGGAGACCGAAGCTCTGCGGCACCGTGCCGTCACCCGAACGCTCGAACATGAAGTATGGATGCGCGAGCGCGATGTTGCCGATGATGTTGTTTTCGTCGAGACCCATCACCGTCACCTCGTTGTGCAGAGGATCGGAGGACGAGGTCGTGCCGGCAATCGGCATTTCCCAGGCGCCCATGGTCTGCTCCTGGCGTACGCCGCGCAGCTGGTTGCGATCGAAAATCATCGAGGCTTCATGATCCGCATACGGGAAGGTGAAGTCAGCCATCCAGCCGCTGCCTGCCGCTTCGAAGACCCAGTAGCGCTTCACATACAGCATGCGCGCAAGGTTCTGCGGGAGCTGATTCGGATAGCAGTGAATGGTCAGGGCGTCGATCTGACCCGCGGTCACGCTCAGCGTACCGACGGGGTCGTTGGTCTGATTGTCGACGAACTTGTAGGGACTGCCGGCCACGGTGAAGGGACCGGGAAGGGTCGCGGTGAAACTGGACTTGCCCGAACCCTGTCCGCTGCCATCGACGATGCGCAGTTCGACGGGAACGACCAACGGCTGATTCGTCGCCACCAGGCCCTTGTTGGGCGGCGGGAAGTCTTCATTGAACAGGATCGCGTAGAACGTGATCGAGCCCATGTGCACGCCCGGAGCGAGTCCCGAAGGATCCACCGTCAGCGTGAAGGTCTGGAACTGACGCGGACGCGGCGGCGTGAAGTTGTAGCCCATCAGCGTCGGATCCGGCGACTCCTTCGTGATGCTGATCCACTTGTCGGCAGTTTCCACATCCCAGAGCATGTCGCCGTTTTCGCCATAAATATTCGTCGTCGTGGCAACCTGGAAGGTCTTGTTGATCTTGCCCGGCTGCTTGTACGTCGCGGTCACGACGATGGGATCACTGTCATCATTGACGAAATCCTCGATCGGCGAACCCGGCAGCGCGTACCCGATTTTGGGCGGCGGCGAGGGATTGTCGTCGAGTTTGATGTTGTCCATCGACCACTCGTAGCCGCTGGCCGCGGTCACGACATGAATACCGATGTACGTCATGCCACCACCGTTGGCCGGCGTGTTGAAGTACGGGTCTCCAGCCTCACCGGCGGCGAGCCAGAGGTCCTTCGCCGTGAAGGTGCCGTTGCCGACGTTCGAGAACGTGGCGAACGTGGTCATGCTGCCCGGATTCGGTGCGCTGCCGTAGGCGACTTCAATGCTGACAGGCACGTTTTGCATGTTGTCGAACACGAAGCCGATACGGTAACTGGCGGCGGGGTTCAGTTCGGCGGCGGGAGTGATGATCCACTCGTCTGCTTCATTCGATCCGCCATTCATGTAGATGGCTGCACTGCCGCCCACACCGACACCGGCTGCGGTCATCGGCATGTCGCCGCCATTGTTGTCGATGATGGTCCAGTCCAGATCGAGCACGCCGTTCATGTACGAGAAGTATGGCACGTCGAAGTCGTTGAAATCTTCAAAGCCGTGGACTTTCTCGATAAACACTTCCTGCGTCGTCATGCCTTCATCGTTGATGGACACCTGATCGTTGCCCCAGAAGGCGTGGCCGTAGAGGGTGAAGGACGGACTCGGAGCCAGGCCTGTGAGTTCCTGGCTGAACTCGACCACACCGAGACTGCCCATCCAGTTCGGATTGAAGGACTCGGAGAAGTCCGCATCTCCGATGTTGTTCATCGGCATGGTGCCGTAGCCCACGTCGATGGTTGTCGGATTGTCCTTGAGTCCGACGTTCTCAACGAGCATGGTGACCGGATGCGAAGCCATTCCTTCAATGCGCGCCCATTTGTTGGATGCATAGTTGAGGATCACCTTCTGCACGGCGATGTCGTACTCCGGCGGAGGTGCGGGATATTCGTCCGCACCAATGCACGGCGTCAGCGGATCACGTGCCTCACCGTCATAGTCAGTGGTAATGCCCGGGAACGGTGTTCCCGCCTGATACCCGACATGGGAGTAAGAGTGCAGATCCGTGTCACTATAGTAATAGGGCTCACCCACGACACTGTTGTTGTGGTGATTCGGCCATGCGGAGTTCATCGCGTTGAAGCTGGAGTACGTCGTACCGTCCCAGCGCCAGTATTCGGTACCGCTGCCGTCATGCCAGAACGCGTTGTAGTCGAACTGTGCCTGGCTCTCATAATAGTAATTGTAAATCATGTACACCGTACCGTTGCCGGTGTAGGAGATGAAGTTGTTGACGATGTGTACATCGTAGCTGGTTGAGGACTGCCCGTACTCGTAGAGTGCGTAGCAGGTTCCTGTCGTATTTTTGAGATTCACCGAGTTGTACGCGATATCCGCATACTCGGCATAGCTGACATACAGACCGTACAGCGTGGATGTACCGATACCGACGAGCATGTTGTTGTACACTTTACCGCGGTTGGCGGTGCTTGTCGTACTGTTGTTGATGCGATACACACGCATGGGATTGTAATGCGCCTCGGCATAGTTATTGGCAACGATTGGACCGTTGCAGGGATAATAGACGTAGATGCCATAACCGCTGGAGGTGGTATGCGTACCACTGTCACGCTGCTTGACATAATTGTCCGTAACAACGATTTCGGTCGAGTAGTACAGGTACATTCCGTAGTAATAGAAATCCTGCACGGTGTTGCCGATGAACTTGTTGTTCCGGCTGTACGTGGTGGAACTGGAATTATATCCGTTCCAGCGAATCCCGTAGTACCCGCTGTTGATGGTATTGTCCTTGATCAGGTTGTAATCACCCCAGTCGCCGTAGGAGCTGTAGCTGCTCGTCGACGTTGCGCAGATACCGATGTGATACGAACTCGTCGTATTCGAGGGCAGATTGATCACGCAGTCGCTGATCTCGTTATGATCGGCGGAACTGGTGAAGCGGAAGCCATATCCGTTGGATGAATTCGTGGAGTTCACGGTCAGGTTGCGGAACTGGACATAATCAACACCGTCCATTTCGACGACCGCCCTGTACTGACCAACGCTGGCGGTGATGATGCGGGATGCGGCATTTCCTGTGCCACCGTCAAAAGTGATGGTGTTCACCGAGCTTGCACCTGCAATCGGGGAAAGGATCAGCTGCTCATTGTACGTCGCTGCAGCGACGGAGAAATGCACGGGCCCCTGCACACCAAGAAGATCCAGAGCCGCGATGGCATCACCGAAGGACGGGAAGTTCGTGTTTCCACTGCCGGAAGGATTGATGGTGTAGTTTCCAGACAGCGGCGCCATGAACATGCGGGATCCTGCAGGCGCCGTCACACTCGGGGTGTATGTCGTCGAATTAATCTGGAAATTCACGCATTCCGCGTCGATGTAATTTCCGGTCGGCGCGGATGCGCTTGCATCATACACCAGCCAGAAATAATTATCGCCTCCGGAAGCGGAAATGTTCCCGCTGAACGAGAAGGTCGACGGTGCTGCCGGAGGTGCGGAGACCGTACTGCCAACCTGATTGGAGGCAGAAAAGTTGGGGTCGTTCCCGGTGTAAAAGAGTTTGGCATTGACAATATCGCCGACATTCGTCGTACCGTTTGTATTGAAGGTGAACTGGTATGGCGTGGGACTTGCACAGTCACCGCTCATTGTCACCTTCAGACGCAGCATCTCCAGGTTGGTGGCGCCAGGGGAGGCAGGGCCAAGATTTGGCTGCTCCGATGTGGACGAGGTGTAACTGAGATTTGAGCCCTGATACACCTGGATGTAATCCACTGCCATGTCGCTCGTGAAGCTCTGGTCATCGGTTCCCTTGAAGCGAATGCTGACACTGCTGTTGTTGGCATAGCCTGTCAGACAGATCACGGCCTGCATGTAGGGAGAAGTCTGGGAGGCCTGCTGGTTGCCGGTCCTCGACCAGACTGTCGTCCAGCCACTTCCACCATTCACCTGCACCTCGAGCGTTCCCATATACTGCCCGTACATGTGATACCAGAAAGAAAAGACAGGGAGTGACAGCGAGCTGAAGTTGAAATTGGCCGTCAGATAATCATAGGCTCCGTTGCCTGAAGAACTTGTTTCCGTGTAATAATAGTAGTTTCCGTTATGTCCGGTCGTCGGACCGGTGTTCGAAGAAGATGTTCCACCGCTGTCACGCGTCCACATGCTGTATGTGCCGCCACCGGTGGACCATACTCCCGAACCGCTCTCAAAGCTCTCCGTGTAAGGGAAGCTGCTCACCTGAGCCTGGCTCGCCGTCGGAAGGCCGATAAGCAGTGCCGTAAGCAGCATCATTGGGAGGAAAGCCAGTGCTTTCCTCTTCCAGATGCTGGAAGGAGTAAAGGTAGTCATACGTTCACCTGTATTTACTGAAAAGGAAACAGGAATGAGGTCTTCTTATCCTGCATGTCCACACGACATGAAAACAGACCGATAATTGTTGTTTTCCGCTGAAAATCAGCTCCTGGTCACGAATGAATTCGGGACATGGAATTGTGTCGCTGAATTGGCCTGTTTAAGTTGGAAGATAGGGAGCAGATTCCCCATCCGCAAGAAAATAGTGCTTTTTTTTCACTGTGCGTGAATTTCACTTATCAGAAGATTGTGAACTCCCTGCTGCGCTCACATTTCAAGCACATGAGTGTATAAAGCATAAATATGCGTATTCGCTTACGACATCAGCGTGGATGTGTGAATAATGGCAACAGCCATAAACAGGCCGGCAGGTGAAGTGAGGCCTAGAGCTGAGAAAGGAGGGATTCAGCCTGGCGTGCTTCCATGGAGGAAGGAGCGTTGGTGATACATGCCTCGAGGTATTGCCTGGCTTTCTCCCTGTTTTGCAACTGCATCTGCAGGCGTGCGGCGACGAGATACCAGGAGGGATACTGTGTCGGTTCGCGTTTGAGAGCCCGGGCATAGAGTCTGTCAGCTTCGCCGGTGAGATCGTACCGGGCGGCATACCCGCCCGCGGTCATGAGCAGGAAAGCATCGTCTGTATCCTCGCTGACGGCGCTGTCAAGAATCTGGCGGATTTCTTCCTGTGACAGCGATTGCTGCAGGGGCAGAAGGAGCTGTTTTTCAGGCCAGGAAGCGAAACGGGACTCAAATGAAGGACGGACCGCTCGTACGAGGTCCTGATGTCCGGTCTGCCAGGCAGAGAGCAGAGCTCGCATGCTGAATTCCCGGAAAAAGCGCCTGTCCACCGTGGCATGTTCCCGCTGGGATTCTGCCTTCGCATCGCCAAGCAGCGTTTCGAGCAGCCAGCGCATTTCCTGCTGCTGCTTCCCCGCATCACGCAGCTGAAGCGCGGCGCTCAGGTATTCAGCATAGCTGACATCTCGGCGATACCCGGTCTCAATCAGTTTTCGCATCGCATGGAAGTACGGCTGCTGCTCCCCTCCTGATTTGTAGAACTTGCGCAGGTTTTCCCAGGCCGTAAAGCTGTTCATCGGGAGCACCACGCCTTCATCCATCTCGGCAAGCTGCGCGAAGCGCCGGGCGGAGGCATCGTCGTTGACGTTGACCGCAGTCCACAGCACGAGCTGGGAGAGCATTGCGGCTGCCAGCATGGGAAGCAGAGCCGGGAGCTGCAGTGCGCCGTGGGAATGCAGGGATTTCAGAAGCACAGTCGCGAGCAGGAAGCATCCGAGAACAGCCAGTGCAGCGACATCCCAGTCCCTCGCCAATCCGAGGAAGGTGTTGCCGAACAGGAGCAGGGTGAGTCCACCCGAGGCAGCCGTGAGTCCGAGAAGAACGGACGGCAGTGTCAGGATGCGTCTCCGCATGGCGAGGACGAACAGCACAGGAAGTACCGCGAGCACGGGACCAAGGGTGAGGAAAAGGACATTGATGATATCGATCCAGCGCGCGCCTGCTGTGAAAACGTAGCGTTGCCAGCCGGTGGAAAATCCCTCAACCATGCGTTCGTACGGAGAAAAGGCGACCAGGTATGCGCTGTCGCTGTTTCCGGGGAGAAGAAACACGGCAAGCAGAGCTGCCAGGGGTGGGAGGATAATCAGGATCATCGCTGCTCTGCGCAGGGGGAAGCTACCGGACTCCCCTCTCACCTTCCAGTGCAGGAGGAGCAGGTACGAGGGCAGCCATACAATGCTTGAGGCACCGAAGAGGATGGCCAGCAGCAGAAACATGCCCGGGAACCAGACAGGAACGTCCCCACGCAGGCATTCCCAGGCGCTCACGAGGTAGGCAATACTCAAGCCATACACGATCGCGTAGAGTTCGATGTACCCGAGGAATACGAGGCTGCCCGCGGGAGCGAGAAACAGCAGCGCCGTCATGAGAACGGTCTTCCCCTGCTCCCGGCGCATGGCGAGCAGCAGCGACCCTGTCGCGATCACCGCACCGGCTACACCGGCGAGGATGAAGGGCAGCCGAATATCTTCTGGCTGCAGTCGAACAGCCAGCGTGTCGAGCAGCAGTCCCGTCAGCCAGGCGCTCGGTTTGATCATGCTGTTCGCATAATCCGGCAGTGTCATGCTGCGCAGCAGCTCGGCGGGATACCAGGTTCCGTCACCGAGAAATGCATATCCCACATTGATTTCATAAGCCAGCCATCCCGCGAACAGCGTTAATCCCGCAGCCAGAAGCAGACGGATCGCTGGAGTCCCCTTCCCTCGCTCTTTCGCTTCATCCGCATGCGCGGAGGACGATGAGGCTCCAACAAAACGAGCGGAGATGGATGGCAGGGCGAAGAGCAGCGGCAGCCAGGCGACGAGTGCCATCCACGTCCCATCGTACATACTGTAAAAATCGATTCCCCAGAGCCGCTGTCCGCCTGTGTCAATCATCCCCGCGATGCCGCGAACGACAACGAACGCTGCCAGCGCGTACAGGACCATCCGGCTCTCACGGGAAAGGATCGGCCTGGTGACTTTTTTCGGCTGCGACGGTTTTTTTGCCATGTGAGACCTGTGCGCTGTCGTGGACGGAAGAGTGCAGTTACCGGAGGGAAAACTATCCGGCGGCGTTTTGCAATATAGATGATGTCGGCAGGTGAGACAATGACAGCCGGAATGGCAGGCACGCGCCGGCGCTCACGTTCGGCAGCGGAGGAATCCGGCAGCAGACGTGTATGGCGGCGACACTTCAGGGAGTGATGATCAGCGGGACAATGGTGTGGGAAGTCCCCGCAGCAGCGATGATGGAATAGTATCCCGCTTCCAGTTTCGGCAGACGTAACCGCTGCAGGTCTGACGTGCCGTCAAGCACGGTCTGCCAGCGCAGTCGTCCAAGGACGTCAGTCACATGGATGGTGACAGGCCTCTGCTCCGTCCCGCTGATGCGAAGCGAGAGTGCTGTTCCGGTAGACAGGGGCTGTGGAAATAGCTGAAGTGCGAAGGCATCAGCGGCTGCGACGGAGGACGCGCTCGTTACACGGGTGAAAGTATCTTCGATCAGATCCCACAATTCCGGCCTGTCTCCGTCATACCCGAGCGCCCATATCCCCGCGCCGGCAAGATTTCTGGAGAGAAGCAGGTCATACTTGTCACCGAGGCTCTGCACATCGTCGTACCACAGTTGTCTCCAGTTTGCGGTCTCATACGCGAACCAGGGGTTTTGATACGTGCTGCTCCACTGCCGCTGCTGAACGCCGGACATCAGCTGCACGCGCGCATAGGTGCGTGAAACGCCGCGCGCCGTCGTGGCTGCACCCTCGGCATTGCTGACCACGGCCCAGTCGTACCCGTAATAAGGCACCCCCAGAAGGAACTGTTCAGGCGGCACACCTTTCGTCAAGTACTCATCCACCGAACGCGTCACGTTGAGATTGCTGCCCAGCAGCGGGGCGACCGGACCGGCGTTGTTCGAGCCCGACCAGAAATAGTCATATCCCATGAGGAAGAACTGATCCACGTACTCCCGCAGCGCAGCGACATCCCAGCTGTCATTCCAATCCACCGCCGGAATCGCGGCACTGATCTCGGCGTCCGGCAGTTCAGCCGCCAGCGCGGCATCCAGCTGCATGAAGAACGCCGTAAGATTGTCGCGCTGATCGGAGGGAACGGATTCGAAATCAATGCTGACACCGGCCGCGTTGCGGATGCGCAGCATCGCAAGGATCTGCTTCACCAGCGTATCCACCGCTTCGGCAGATGAGAGCAGACTGCGGTTCCCCCCGGCTCCGAAATTCGTGACCGCGAGCTGCACGCGCACGCCGGCAGCCTGGGCCCGGTCGACTACCGGAGCGAATTCCCACCCGTGGGTGTCGGTCATCATGCCGGAGGAGGGATCGAATTCCGCCGCAAAATATGCGAGATGCGACAGGAGGGAAAAATCGTACTGCAGCGTCACCGAATCTGCGATCCAGTACGGATGATAGCCAAATACGGTATGCGTCAATTCCCTTGCAGCCGTGCGACGCAACGGTACGGTAGTTCCCCCTGCAACCACCGGCTGTGGCCGGGTGCGCATCTGCCGTTCATGGACCGAGTGGCCGACGGGCACCTGTGCGCGAGCGCTCGCGGCGCAAAGCGTCATGAGCACGGCTGCGATCATCAGGAACGCGATACGCCGGGAAAAGCCGAAGTGACGGTCAGCAGCGGGCAGCTGCGACATGGGGAGCTGGTGAAACATGGTGATCAGCCGTTGTCCTCACCCACAAGGGCGCTGAGCTGATCAGGGGTCAGTATGCCGCGCTCGGTGATAAATTCCGTGACGTAGTCGACGGGCGTCCATTCGAAGTACTGATTCCAGACTTCGAAGTTATCACCTTCCTCCCTGGTGATGATTTCCTCGGCGGGACGATCTTCCACGACGATGCGGTCTTTGAGCTGCGGGGAGAATTTCAATGAATCGCAGAGTACGTACAGCGGGATGCCCATTTCCTTGCAGCAGATGGCCAGCGGGAAGGTCCCCGTTTTGTTGAGGAGGTAGCCGTCCGCACTGATGCTGTCTGCCCCCACCACGGCACAATCCACCATTTCCATCGCTTGGCACATGGCGGCATCCACCATCAGCGTCGCCTGCACCCCGCGTTGCTGCAGGTCGCGAATTGTCCGGTGTCCTTCCATCATGGGACGCGCCTCGAGCACAACTGCTTTGCGAAGGCGATGCACTTCATGGAGGTGATAGAATGCCGACATCACCGTGGAGCTGCGAGAAATGGTAACGATACTGCGCGTTTCGGTGAATTTTTCGGTGAACAGTTCGGCGATGGTATCCCCGGATTCGGTGAGGATTTTTTCCAGCGACAGCAGGTAGGAAATGGCATCCACGTTTTCCTCGCCATCCCGCAGTTTGGGCAGAAAATCCGACTTCAGGATCTGCAGCACTGCGTGCAGCGACGGCATGCTTTTTTGCGAGTGCTCGAGCAGCGCAAAGCCCTCGCCCAGGTCATCGAGATGGTACCCGATGGCGCAGTTTTCGCAGAGCGCGAGGAGCTTGTGAATCAGCTCCGTCGCTCCCGAAGTGTTGTCGCTGGCAATTTGCTGAAAATGTTTTATCAAGGGAAAAAGGGCCTCGTGTGCCAGAAAAAATAGGGTTGTTCAGCGCAAGAAGCAAGGATTCCATGGGACCTTGCGGACCACAGTTGTCCCTCCCGGTTCGGGCGAAAACACGACTCCCTCTCCGGTCGACGGAGAGGGAGTCTATGTACCGTAACGATGAAGGATCAGTTGCTGCCCTTCTCCATCATTTTCTGACGCGACATCTGCTCGAGCTCTTCCTCAAAGAAGAACTTCTCTTCGCCAAACGCCGGTTTGAGATGATGCAGCCAGCTGGCCTGGTCGTCATATTTTGCAAAGAACGGCTTGCCGACCCATTCAGGGTTCCTGCCCTGCAGGAAGCGGAGGGCGAGCACCTTCTCGCCATGCACCTGCGAGATGCCGGTGATTTCAACCTTGCCGGGAGTGGCAGACATCGAGGGACCCCGTACCGTGCGTGCCAGTCCATTTACATGACGGAACGCCTCGCGGAAAATTTTGACCGCTTTGACTAGCGGAATCTTGAAATACTGCTCTGCGCCGGTGTCGCGTTCGACGAACATGTAATACGGGATGATGCCGAGGCGCACCTGTTCACGCCACATCAGCTCCCATACGCCAGCGGAATCGTTGATATGCGTCAACAGGGGGGACTGGCTGCGAATGACCGCGCCGGTAGACTGAATCCGCCTGATCGCTTCGCGCGCGAGGGCAGTTTCGAGCTCCCTGTGATGGTTGTAATGCGCCATAACCGCGACCGAACGTCCGGACTCCACAATGCGCTCAAACATGCGCAGCAGATCGTCGGAGTCCGCGTCTGTCACGAAGCGCTGTGGCCAATAGGCAACCGACTTCGTACCGAAACGGATTGTCTGCAGGTTCTCGAGCGCGGGATCCAGCAGTGGCTCCACATACTGCTCGAGCTTGTGCGTCTTCATGACCATCGGATCACCACCCGTGATAAGGATGTTGGTGACTTCCGGATGGCGCGCGACATATTCCTTGAGTTGACTCGCTTCCTTGGCTGCGAATCGCAGGTCGCTCATGCCGACAAACTGCGCCCAGCGGAAGCAAAACGTGCAATAGGAGTGACAGGTCTGTCCGGCAGCGGGGAAAAACAGCACCGTCTCACGGTACTTGTGCTGCAAACCGGGCAGCGGCTCTCCGTCAAGCGTCGGGACATTCAATGTGGTCTGTCCCGCCGGATGCGGATTCAGCTCCAGTCGAATACGATTGGCCTCTTCCTTGATCTCGTTACGCGGTGCGTCCGCGGAGATCAGCTTTGCCATGCGATTGAAATGATCCTCCGACAGCATTCCCTTCTGGGGAAAGGTCAGCTGGAAAATGGGATCGTCGGGGATGTCAGACCAGTCGATGAGCTGGTTGGCGACGTAAGAATTGACTTTGAACGGGAGTACGCTCGACACAACTTTCATGTCGAACAGAAGATCGGAGGGGAGTTCGTTGACCTGGGTGATATTCTCGAAGTTACGTTCCGTAAAATACGTGAACGGCTCCACGTCCCTCTGTGCACCAGAGTACACATGGGGTCTTGCCCTGCCAGGTGGTGATAACGGTTTCATGTCCATGATATTTCCTCCTGTGGTTTGGAGACAGCTATGTTATAAAAGAACTTGCTTCGTTGTCCTTAGTAGGATGCTTCCCTGCGCTGTATGTCAGATAATGAAGCGTAGTATATAAAAAATAGGAGAAATATGATGCGACGCAAGGGGATAAGGTGAGAATCGGATGAGGGGAAATTTGCTCGCCATACCCGGGTCGCGATGTTCATCCGAACCTGTAGTGTCGCGGGAGTCTCCGCCTTCGGCGGAGCCGCTGGAGCCTCATCCCGCTTCGCGTGACTTCGGCGCGGGAATATTGCCGCCCTTGAGCCAAATTCAGGGTTTTCGCCTGCCCTCCGGGCGGTCGAGGTGTTTCTCCCGCCTGACGGCGGTCGAGGCGTTTCTCCCGCCTGACGGCGGTCGAGGATTTTCGTCCGCCTTACGGCGGCCGAGGTGTCGCGCTCGGCCTGCGGCCGAGGCGTAGTTGCCCCTCCGCTCCGCTTCGGGGCGGTCAGAGCGTTTTAGGGCATGTTAAAAATATTTTTTAGGGTATGTTAAAATCGATTTGAGGGACTCAATCCGGTAGCGAAGCGAGCAAATACTGGCCCGCAGGACCAAAATACGGCCCCGGAGGGGCCAAGAACGCGCGAGCGGAGTGAGCGCAAGAACGCAACGCAAAAAAAACGCAGGCACTCTGCCAAAACAGAATGCCTGCGCATACATAAACAAATTATCGCCTGACGCGAGGCGTCAGCGTTGCAACTACCCTTCCAGCACCGAGGCTTTGAAGTAATCGCGGTTCATGAGGGCGATGGAGGCGACGCTGATGCCCTTGGGACACACAGCTTCACATTCGTACTGGTTGGTGCAGCCGCCGAAGCCTTCCTTGTCCATCTGCGCGACCATGTTGAGGACGCGGCGCTGACGCTCGGGCTGTCCCTGCGGGAGGTGTGCAAACTGCGACACCTTCGCGGCGACGAAGAGCATGGCCGAAGCGTTTTTACAGGATGCGACGCAGGCGCCGCAGCCGATGCAGGCGGCGTTGTCCATCGCCAGGTCAGATTCCTTTTTGCTGATGGGGATGGCGTTGGCATCAGGGACACCGCCGGTGCGAGCCGAGACGAATCCACCTGCCTGCATGATGCGGTCGAAGGCGGAGCGGTCGGTCACCAGGTCGCGGATCACGGGGAATGCACGGGCACGGAAGGGTTCGATATAAATCTCGTCGCCATCCTTGAAATGCCGCATGTGCAGCTGGCAGATGGTGGTTTCCTTCTCGGGTCCGTGAGGGATTCCGTTGATGGTCAGCGAACAGGCGCCGCAGATTCCTTCGCGGCAGTCATGATCGAAGGCGACGGGTTCTTCGCCGTTGAGGATCAGTTTCTCGTTGAGCACGTCGAGCATTTCGAGAAAGGACATGTCGGTACTGATGTCGTCGACTTCGTAGGACACCATTTTCCCTTTTTCGCGGGCATTCTTCTGCCGCCAGATATGCAATTTGAGTTTCATTACTTATAACTCCTTGTCTGAAGCTCCACATTCTCGAACTCGAGCGGCTCACGGTGAAGCACCGGATCGTTGCCGACGCCCTTGAATTCCCACGCGGCGACATAGGCGTAGTCGTCGTCGTTGCGTTTGGCCTCGCCTTCCTCGGTCTGGTATTCCTCGCGGAAGTGACCACCGCAGCTTTCGTTGCGGTTGAGGGCATCGTGGCACATCAGTTCGGAGAATTCGAGGAAATCCGCCACGCGGCCGGCGCGCTCGAGGGCGCTGTTGAGGTTTTCACCATCGCCGACGACCTTGGCATTCTCCCAGAACTCCTGACGCAGTTCGGGAATGAGTTCCAGCGCCTTCTTGAGGCCCTGTTCGTTGCGAGCCATGCCGCAGTAATCCCACATGATCTTGCCGAGTTCGCGGTGAATGGAAACCACGGTGCGCTTTCCATCGAGGGACAGCAGGCTATCGATGCGCCCGCGCACTTCCTCTTCTGCACGCTTGAACTCGGGATGATCGGGGGTGACTTTCTCGGTTTTCGCCGTGGCGAAGTAGTTGCCGATGGTGTAGGGAATGACGAAGTAGCCGTCCGCGAGTCCCTGCATCAGGGCGCTTGCACCGAGACGGTTGGCGCCGTGATCGGAGAAGTTGGCCTCGCCGAGCACATGCAGTCCGGGAATGGTACTCTGGAGGTTGTAATCGACCCAGAGTCCGCCCATGGTGTAATGCGCGGCGGGATAGATGCGCATGGGCACGGTGTACGGGTCCTCACCGGTAATGCGCTCATACATCTGGAAAAGGTTGCCGTAGCGCGCTTCAATGGTGGATTTGCCGAGGCGGTTGATGGCGTCCTTGAAATCGAGGTAGACTCCATAGCCGGTGGAGCCGACGCCGCGTCCGTCATCACAGGCTTCCTTGGCACTGCGCGAGCTGATGTCACGTGGTGAAAGATTGCCGAAGCTCGGGTATTTCCGCTCGAGATAGTAATCGCGCTCGTCTTCGGGAATATCGTTGGCGGAACGGGTTTCGCCGTGTTTTTTCGGTACCCAGATGCGTCCGTCATTGCGCAGCGATTCCGACATCAGCGTGAGTTTGGACTGATGGTCTCCGGAAACGGGGATGCAGGTCGGGTGGATCTGCGTGTATGCCGGATTGGCGAAAGCCGCGCCTTTCTTGTACGCACGGTACGCCGCGGTGACATTGCAGGCGATGGCGTTGGTCGAAAGGAAAAACACGTTACTGTACCCGCCGGTAGCAAGGATGACAGCGTCGGCAGCGAAACTGGAGACCTTGCCGGTGACCATGTCACGAACGACCACGCCGCGTGCATGTCCGTCCACCAATACCACATCCATCATCTCATGACGGGTGTGGAGATCGACGGTGCCGAGTCCCACCTGCCGCATCAGCGCCGAGTATGCGCCCAGCAGCAGCTGCTGTCCTGTCTGTCCCCTGGCATAGAACGTACGCGACACCTGTGCGCCGCCGAAGCTGCGGTTGTCGAGGTAGCCGCCGTATTCACGTGCGAAGGGCACGCCCTGCGCCACGCACTGGTCGATAATATTGTTGCTCACCTGCGCCAGGCGGTAGACGTTGGCCTCGCGCGAGCGGTAGTCGCCACCCTTGATGGTGTCATAGAACAGGCGGTACACACTGTCGCCGTCATTGGGATAGTTCTTCGCGGCGTTGATGCCGCCCTGTGCGGCGATACTGTGGGCGCGGCGGGCGCTGTCGTTGTAGCACAGCGCGGTGACCTTGTAGCCCAGTTCAGCCATCGTGGCTGCTGCCGAGGCACCGGCGAGCCCGGTACCCACGACGATCACACTGTATTTTCTCTTGTTCGCGGGATTGACCAGCTTCATGTTGAAGCGGTGATTATCCCATTTTTCTGCCAGCGGTCCTGAGGGAATTTTCGGGTCGAGATTCATAATACTATCACTCCTTCAGGCAGTGTGATCCAGCCTGCCAGCACACCGACGGGAATCATGATGAACCCGGCCACGATGATGGTGGACAGGGTGACACTCAACCCGTGAATTAAAGGATTGTACTTCTCGTGATTGATGCCGAGGGTCTGGAACATGCTCTCAATGGCATGGAACAGATGGAAACCCAGCAGAATCATTGCGCTGATATACACGATGGAGATGAGCACGTTGTTGTAGCCGATCACCACCATCGAGTATACGTCATGACGTCCCGCAGCATCGAAGAGTCCGCCATAGGCAGGATTGGTCGCCTTGACCGTGAAATGCAGCAGGTGATAAACAATGAAGAGGAACAGCATTACCCCGGACCAGATCATGGTGCGCGACGTGAGCGTCGCACGCACGTAGTTCTTGACCGCGTAGGGCTCGGGACGCGCCGAGAGATTCAGCGCCTTGAGCCGGATGGAGGTAATGACATGGAGGACCAGGAAGAGAAGCAAACCGCCGCGGATCAACCACAGCAGGGCACCCATGCCCTGCAGCGTTTCCGCGTAATGGTTCATCGTATCCTGGCCGAGGTACATCTGGAGATTCCCGATCATGTGGCCCAGGATGAACAGAACCATGAAAAGTCCCGTCACGGCCACGACGACCTTGCTCAAGATTGTAGATTGGAGAAAGCGTACCAGTGCAGCCATAGTACCTTAGGTGAATTTGATTGATGTGATGAGGCGCATGCTGGAGTTATCATGCGCTATGGAAATGAGAATGATTCCCGTATTCAAGGAGCTTCCGGTAGGTGTTAGCGGACCAGTAGGATCAATAAAAAGTAGCAACTTCCACCGTGGATATCAACACAATGCAGAGGTGAATTACATCCTTTTTTCCGGAGCTATCGCATTGCATATCCCCCATCCCGCGAATTCAAATCACATGTAAACACAAGACTGTGGCCGCACCGCGAGTGGCGGGGTGACATCGCGGGAAATCAGGCGAACACGTGCAGCCGCAACCGGATTACACTTCCCCTGCCTGCTGGCGGAAGGCGGCGTAGCCGTCGCTGCGAAGCTGACGCACCTGATCGCGAATCTGCTCTTCGTCAATGCCGATGGCTTCGAGGGTACGGGCGAATATTTCGATGGCGGTTTCAAATTCTTCGGGGATGACTTCATCGGCGCCGAGGACGGCGAGCTTCAGCACTTCCGAAATGAAACGCGTGCGGGCGATGATGTGCGCGCTGCTGTTGAGTGCGCGCACCCGCTCGGTGATGCGCCCTGTGGCCGCGGGATCGGAAATGGCGATGACGACGACCTTTGCCGTTGCGGCGCCGGCATGCAGCAGCACGGCGTCCTGCGTGGCATCCCCGAAGCCGATGGGCACCCCGGCCATGCGTTCGTTGCGCACGGTGTCGGGATTCATTTCGAGAATGGACACGGGAATATCCATGTCCTTCACCGCCGTGAACAGGTTGCGTCCGTTGAGTCCATACCCGATAATGAGTAGTCCCGCCTCCGGGTCCCTCCTCTCCCCTTCCCCATCCTTCGCCGAAGCACCAGCCATGTCTGCGAGACGCGGAGCGATTGCCATCATCACGGGCGTCGCGGCCATGGTGAGCACACTGACGGCGAGAAAGAGCTGGTACTCGGCTCCCGCCAGCAAGCCATATTCCACCCCGACGCGGGAGAGGATGAAAGAGAACTCTCCGATCTGTCCGAGTCCCACCCCGGTAAGCACGGCGGTCCTTCGCGGGAAACGCAGCAGCAGCATGGCGCCTGTGGCGATCAGGCTTTTCCCCACGAGCATGGCGACGGTGAGCAGCAGCACGGCGACGGGCTGCTCGATGATGGCGAGGGGATCGAGCAGCATGCCGATGGAGACGAAGAAGAAACTGGTAAACAGGTCGCGGAAGGGCATGACATTGCCCATGGCGTGGTGACTGTACTCGGAGTCCGCCACGATCATGCCCGCGAGAAACGCACCGAGGGCGAGTGAGAGTCCGATGCTTGCCGTAAGCCAGGCGACGAGGAAACAGAGCGCGACCACAGCGAGAAGGAACAGCTCCTTGTCCCGCGTCGCGGCGACCTGATGCAGTGCCCGGGGAATGAGATAGCGCTGAGCGATGAGGACTACGAGCACGGCCCCGGCACTCTTGGCGAGGAGAATGAGGATTTCCATACCCGCACTCCCTTCCGCGGCGCCTGCAAGCAGCGGCGTGAACAGCATCATGGGAACGATGATGATATCCTGGAAAATCAGGATACCGAGCGTTGCCCGGCCATGGGGACTCTCCATCTGCGCTGCGTTCTGCAGCTGTTTGAGAACGATGGCGGTACTGCTGAGCGCGACGAGGAAACCCGCGAACACTCCGGCCTCGATCGGGAGTCCCAAGAGCGCGAATACGCCCAGTGTGCCGGCGATGCTGAGTCCCACCTGCAATCCCCCGCCACCAAGGACGGATTTCTTCATCCGCATCAGATCGCGGATGGATATCTCGAGTCCGATGGTGAACATCAGCAGAATCACTCCCACCTCGGCAAGCACTTCCACCTGCTCCACCGCGTTGACCGCACCGAACCCGTGGGGACCCGCGATGACACCGGTCATCAGGAAACCGATAATGGGAGGGATTTTCAAACGGTGAAATACATACAGCACCGCGACGCTGAGCGCGACGATGATGACGATATCACCGAGAATGGGAAAGTGCATGATACGGCAGCTTTACATGTTTACGTGTTTTGCCAAAAATAGCTGTCCAGCGATACAATCGAAACTCCTTCGGGACGAAAAAAGCAGCCAGCTCGGCTGAAAACAGCACCCGGGGTGAAAAAGCAGGCACCCCGCCTCTCATGTGAGTGACGGGGTGCCGAAAAAACGTCAGCGAAGGCTGAACAGTTTCCGTGGATTAACGGATGAGTTGCAGCATGCGGCTGACCGCAGCGTCTCCGGCAGCAAGGCGGTAGATGTACATGCCCGTGGGGAGTCCGCTGAGATCGATGGTCAGCAGATGGCGTCCCGCCTCCTGCGTACCGCTCGAAAGCGTGCGCACCTGCTGTCCCAGCGTGTTGTACAGCGTGAGGCTCACACCACTGCGGCGCGTCAGGTCGTAGCGAATCTGCGTGAGGGCGCCGTTGCTGAGGGAGACCGGGTTGGGCCAGTTCTGTGCCAGTTCGAGGCGCAGCTGATGGGCGGGACCATCGGCGCTCGAGGCGATGTAGCCTTCGCCGAAGATCTCGAGGGTGTCGGGACTGCCCACTGCGTTGTGCCTGATCACCAGCTGTCCTTCCATGGGTGCGGCCGCCGCTGGTGTGTATTCAAGCATCAGTTCGTAATCGCTGCCGGGAGTGATGGTGAAAGGCGCAGCGTTCTTGAGCACCACTTCCGTCGTGCCGATGATTTCCGTGGAAGTGACTTCCAGGTCGCCACGGCCTGTATTTGCAATGCCCAGCGGCCTTTCGGACGGTGTTCCCACGGCAACCCAGCTGAAGCCCACGCTCGGAAGCGCATACTCGCGCACCGGCATATCCTTGATCTTGAACTGTTCGGAAGTGCCGAAAACGGATCCATCGTCGGCGCTGCTGATACGAAGGTAGCAGCGGTCAGAATTCTCCGTGGGAACGTTCCAGATGTAGCTGCCGGCATTGGCGTCCGCGCTGCCGGTGATTTCCGTCCAGTTCGCCGCGCCGTCGACCGACAGTTCAATCTTCACGGAATTCAGGCAGTACTGTTTCCACCTGATTTCAAATTGTGAACCGGCCGGAATCTCCATATTCCTCTTGGCGGGATCGAGTACGGTGACCGCAGTCGTCGGTACCATGAGGAAGCGAGTCATCGTCGTACTCTGTCCGCACGAGCTGTTGACGTTGCACCAGTATGCGCCGTAATCGTCCTGCGTCACATTCTGGATGATGAGCACGCTGCTGTCGTTCTCGAGTGTGCGGTTGACACCGGTCGGACTCCGGAAGTACCATTTGTAGGTGAGATTGGAACCTTCGGCGACGACTTCGAAGCGTCCACTGCCACCGAGACAGGCCGTGTCGTGTACGAGATCCTGGACGATAACCGCCGTGGTGAAGACTTTGAGCAGGGCGGGTTCGGACTCAATCGTTCCGCAATCGCCCGTGATGGCACAGGTATACGTCGACAGGTTGTCGGCCTCCTGCAGGTTTTGGAGCTGCAGTTCGTTGCCGGTTTCCCCGTCGATATTTTCACCGTTCTTCTTCCACTGGTAGCTCAGCTCTCCGGCACCGGTGGCGTGCACGTAGAACCATGCGCCTTCCCCGATGCAGACATTGCGCCAGAACACCTGGTCCGTGATGACCGTCCCTTCCTTCACGGTGAAGCTGGCTTCCATCTGATCCGACAGGTCCGGATTCTTGTTGTCGATGATGCGGATGCGATAGGTATCGCCCACCGGGAAGTCGGAGGGGATCACCCAGTCCCACGAACGCACGATGCGGGAGAGGTCATCGATCAGTATCGTTTCCCAGGTCGCACCGTTATCCGTCGAAAGCAGTATCGAGAAATCGTTGTTGCCCTGCGCGCTCCAGGTAATGGTGAGCGGCATGCCGGCACAGATTTCCTCGCCGCCGCTGGGCGTGAGCAATTCGAGGGCACGAACGGTGCTGGTAACATTCATGCAGAGCGCACGCTCCGCGTTCCCACGTACCAGTGCACCGACACGATCCCTGAACACCTTGTGCACATTCTTGTTTCCGAAGCGCATGTGGCAGTAACTCATCAGCTCACCGCCGCCCTGAATCAGGTGGATGTCACTGCTGCTGAAACAGGGAGGATTATTGCGAATCGGCTCCGCAGTGTAGCAGCTGTCGATGGGGGGATTCCAGACGCAGGCATGCGTGTGGGGGGAACCGAAGTTATGTCCCAGCTCATGCGCCCAGACACCCGCATGTCCTTCAATATTTCCATTGTTGCCGCTGAGCTTGATGAAGGCGTAGCCGTGCGTTCGGCTGCAGAGCTGATTCACCCAGGCGAGTCCCTGCGTGACGCCATTCGCAGAAATCGGTTTGCGGGAAATGAGCGATGCCAGCGTACGATCGACATTATCCATGTTGTCGCGCCAGTACTCGGTAAAGGTGTTGAGCGCCGCCTTGTCGCTGGCGGGACTGTACGGATCTTCCGTTTCCCATGTGCGCATGTAGGAAATCTCGAACGTCACGGCAACATCGCGTTCGTAAATGGCGATGACGCCGGTAAAGAGCGAGGACACGTAATTCTCGGATTCTGAGACGCCGCCGTAATGCTGGAAGGCTTCGTAGTCGATATCGATGGCGAGACGGGCAACCAGCGTATCCATCCCCGCCTTCATCATCTGCGCATCCGCTCCATTGGGCATGCCGCGAAGATAGTCTTCGATAAAGAGATCATCTTCCACACCGCAGTCGAAGGATTTCATCTCCGGTGTTGCTTCATACACGGTGAGCAAGCGCTCGTCTCCGGATTGCGGGGCGTTGTTCAGTCGGGTGGTGAAACTGTACTCGACTCCGTCACGAAGAACGCTGCCCGTCATGGCAGTGCCTTCGACGGCCATCCAGACAAAGGAGCCTTCTTCGCCGCGCACGCTGCCGCGGTAAGCGCGGATATCCGGAAGCGCACGACGCAGTTCACCCTGCGCCGTCTGCGTAACGACGATGGCGTCGTCACTGAAGAGCTTCATGGCACGCAGTTCCAGGTTCGCCGTCGTGCCGTCAGGCATGGGGAAATCCGCAAGCAGCATATTCCCGGAAGCACGCAGACGCGGGAACGATGCGAGGGGCACCGCGACGGTCAACGCCTGCGGAGACGCGATGGGTACGGCTTTGCGTAACCCATCGGGGGTTATGGAGTGAAACAGCTCGGACGCATTCACCGTGGTGAACGCGTCATCCGCATGTGACTGCGCGGAAAGCTGTACAGGTGCGAGGATAGTGGCAAGGCAGAACAGCGCTGCGGTCATGACACGCAGGGTCTGCCGGGACATCGAAACAAACATCATCGACCGTACCTCATTCTTCATGTTCATGGGGGAAAGAAACAGCAGGGAGCTGTTTCTGGTCATCAGAAAAAAATACAGAATAATCTGAAAACGGGGAAGGGAAATCGCGAGTCAATCGCGTGAAACGAGCAGCGCCCGCGTCGGAGCGCCGTCACTGCCACTGATCAGCAACGGAGCGGCAATGAGAGAATAGCGACCGGGACGCACATGGCCGAGGCGCAGTCCCTCCATGATCAGGATGTTATTCCGCAGCAGCCGCTTGTGTACCGGAAAATCGGCATCGTCGTAGCTTTCGATGGAGAGCGCGTCGATTCCTACAAGATTGATTTTCCTGCTTACCAGGTAGCGTGCCGCGTCCCGTGTGAGAGCGGAAAAGTCGTCCGGCGCCGCGTCAGCGGGACGCCTGGCGTTAGCCCTGAGGAGTACCGCATCGCCGGTACGGATGCCCTGGCGTTCGAGTTGATCACGCTCGATGGGACCGGGTGAGGGACAGTCAATGACGACGGCGGGCGAAAGCCAGCGCCGCGCAGGAATTTGATCGATGGTTTTTCCACTGGCCAGGAAATGTGCAGGGGCGTCGACATGCGTACCGGAATGTGCGCTCATCTCGATGGTCGACAGATTGTACCCGCTGCCGTCCTCGCTGATCGCTGCCTTCAGGGTGCGCGAAAACACCGGATCGCCGGGATAGGATGGCGTCTGTTCGTCGAGGGGGATGCTGATATCAATAATACGCGACGTGGGCATGTTCTCTCCACTCAGGTTAACGCATCAAACCGTCGACGAGCTTACGCAGCCGGCCCGAAATGCCACTGTCAAAGCCCACAACGATATTCTGTACGATATTTTTCGTATCCACGAAGTACGTGATTGGAATGCTGTCGACACCCAGCATATAAAGCGTGCTGCCCTGGTTGAACAGCAGTTCAAACGGCATCCGTTTCTCCTGATACGCCTTAAGGGCCTTCTCTTCATCCTGGTCGACGCTCACCACAACGACATCCACAGCGTCAGCGGGATACGGGGCGAGTGCCGCGCGCAGGGCCTCGAGCATGCTGCCGGATTTATCCGAGGTCGAAGCCCAGAACAGCATGATGAGGGGACGACCATTATTGCGCGGGAACGCGGATTTTCCTCCCGTGCCATTATTGAGATTGAATGCCGGCAGTTCCGCACCCTGCAACTCCTTCCTGCGATCGACATGATATTTTGCGCGTTCGGCGGCGGTTTCCTGTTTGCTCTGGCGATCCGCCATCGCAAACACCTGCGGCCACATCTTTGAACCTTCGATGCGCTTACGGTACTCGAGTCCCTTCCGCTGATCCTGCAGCACATAGTACCAGACTTCCGCCGCCATGTTGAGGAACTCGGGATTCGTGCCGTACTGTTCTTCGAGTCCATCAATGCGCGCCGCGATGCGTTCCTGCGTGCGCGGACTCCCTTTCGCCTGTTCCATCAGCAGCATGAAATATTGTTGATAGGCGGGGAAATTTTCGGGATAGCTGGTCACCTCCCGTTCCGCTTCCCTGATCTGAACGCCGATTTTTTCCCGGGCCAGTTCAAGAAACGAAAGGTTGTAGAAACGCGCGTTCTTGACCGGCTCGCCATCCGCACCGAGGACGTAGCGCACCCAGGTCTTCTGGTTATTCCCGTCGACATGTTCGCCATCGGTGACGACATAGGACAGCAGCGCAGCCGTCGCAGGAATAGGAATCTTCGCCGTCCAGCTCTCCCCTTCCTTCTTCATCGGGGCATAGTGGGTGCGTGACGTATCGGGATCGAGCACGTTTTGCCACAGTGCCAGACGGGTACCGTAGCGCACGTTCCAGTAATCGAACACGTACACCAGCGTAACCGCACTGGCTGAAGCAAACGGGGAGGATGCCGGCGGATTGTAGACGACAGTAAAATCACTCCCGGCCACGGGACCCGGCTGTGCGTTCAGTACCAGGGGAAACAGGAGAAGGACAAATACAAGAAGGCTTCGCATGCGCATGATAACTCAGGTCGTTGGATGAAAGAACATGTCCGGAGACATACTCCCTTCTACGCAGCCTGGGGGCGATCAGTTCGCGTCAGGCTGCTGCGGGATAATCTTGGTCTTGAAAATGTTGCCGCCGATGAGGCCGCCCAGTGCACCGAATCCAACAAAAACGATGAGGGAAAACACAAGTCCGATAAGGAAAAGCATGAACGGCGTAGCCGCGAGCTGCATGACGACCTCGCGGACCTGTTCGACGGCCGCGGGATCCGTCGCCTGCATTTCGGCCTGTGAAAATGCTTTCTCGAACTCATCCTGCAGCTGATACGCAAAATCGCCCGAGGCGGCACCCATCATGATGAACTGCAGCATCGTGGTCAGCGGGGCCGCGATCAGTCCCGATAACGTCCCGACGATCACTCCGTCGCCGACGTTGAACGGCATATCCATCGGGAAACTTTTCTTGTAGAACCAGACGCCCAGGACGGCCGCACCCATGATGCCGGCGCAGCAGGCGCAGTTGATGAAATTCAGTCCGGGGACAATGGCCGTCACGGCCATGGCACCGCCCCCGATGAGAACGGGAACGAGCTTACTCGGTTTGGCAGTAGCGAAATCATTCATTCGGCAACCTCTTTATGGTCTGCAGTGTGGTGACGTTTCCTGGCAGTCCAGAATTCCATCCAGGCGGGAAGGACAAAAATCGCGAGTCCCGCACCGGCGACGCTCCCCGAGATTGCGCGTGAAATGCCGCTGTTGTTCCACAGTCCAAGCACATCGAGCACATAGTCGAGCAGCATCGGAAGTATAAATATAGCAAGCCGCGACAAGGGAAGGGAAACAAAAAACGGGAAGCGCCGGAGAAAGGGAAATGCCAGCAGCACGAGCGTAAACGCGACATAGATGGCGGAGCAGCGGTGACACACCGACAGCGGCCAGCTGAACACCGCAAAGGAACGTTCGACCTGCTGATGACATACCGGGGCATAAAACAGCCTGGAAATCAGTGCTCCAGCGTCATTTCCCGAGGCATGCAACGCCGGTGCCACAAAAATCCCCAGCGTCCACAGCAGCGCGGCAGCGAGCAGCACTGCATAGGCCGTGCGGGACCAGCGGGAGATTTCACTTGTCGCGGGAGGAGAGGAAATCTTCCCAGCCCTGGTGTTCGTAGATGCGTTCATGAATGTATTCGAGAACGAGCAGGAAGCGTTCTTTCTGGACATAGCCGGAGAGAATGGTGATGGTCTCGCCTTTCTCGTTGAGAAAAATCGTCGCGGGATATCCCGTTACACCGTACGCACGGGCAATTTCCCGTTCGGTGGCTTTTTTCCCCTGCACGTTATGCGTGGTGGCGGATTCCGCATCCAGCTTGGCAGCGACATAATATTCCGCCAGGTATTTCTGCACATCAGAATCGCCGTACACATCGCGGTCCATCTTCTTGCACCAGCCGCACCAGTCGGTGTAGACGTCGACAAGCACCGTCTTGTTTTCCTTCCCGGCGCGCGCGACGGCATCACCGTAACCGAGCCAGTCCACGTCATCGGCCGCAAGGTTGCTGCCTGCCGTGGGCCACAGCAATGCGGCGACCGCGATAGTCGCGAGTCCAACAGCGATGAGGGTAAAACGCATCCTCATTCTCCTTTCCTGCCTGTAAACGGCAGCATGGGGAAGTGATCGGAACGGAGCGCCGGCAGAGGATTTCCGTCAGAATCCTTTCCATCCGGTGCGATATGCTGCAGACGGTCGAGCGCGTCATTGGCACTGCCATCGTCGTTTCGCAGCAGATGTGCCTGGGCGAGGAAAAAATACGCCTCGGGCAGGCGGTCTCCCAGCTCCACCGCTTTCCCGGCTGCCAGGACGCATTCGTCATATTTCCCCGCTTCGAGATTGATTTCAGCAAAATCCACCCAGGCGGTGGCATTCTGCGGCTCGATGCGCAGCACATTGCTGAAACTTGTGATGGCGTCTTCGAAGCGGCCGAGCTCAAACTCGACATCCGCCTTCGCGTACCAGACGTCCAGCGCATCGGGTGAAAGCCGCACGGCCATTGTATAGTCGAGCAGTGCGTTTTCGAAATCATTGAGCGACTCGAAGGCGCTGCCGCGTCCGTAAATGGAATCGGCGTTATGCGGTGCCAGTGTGATCGCACGCGTATATGCCTGCACGGCTTCGCTGTAGCGCTCCGACTCCTCGAGCGCGTTGCCAAGGTTATGCCATGCGTGCATGTCGTTGGGCTCGAGTTCGATAGTCTTCCTGAAGCACGAGATGGCTTCGGGAAACCAGCGCAGGTTCGCGCAGGTGTTGCCGCGGTTGTACCAGGCAGAAGCGAATTCCTCCTCGATCGCCAGCGCATAGTCGTAGGAATCGAGCGCACGTCGCCAGGCACCCATGCGGTTGAGAATAATTCCCCGGTTGTACCAGGCATTGGCGTTGAAGGGAGCGAGATCGATCGCGCGATCATAACAGCGCAGTGAGTCTTTCAGCTGATCGGAAAAATCGTAGCAATATCCCAGCTCGTACCAGGCGTCCTTATGCTCCGGATCCCGCCCGACCAGCTGCATGAACACCTCGATGGCGTCATGGTACGCACCGGAATGCTCGAGCGCGAGTCCCTTGCTGAACAGCGCCTCGTCATTCTCAGGGTCCATCGCCAGCGCGGTGTCGAAACACAGCATGGCGGCTTCAATATCGCCGAGATTATCGAGCGTGATCCCCTTGTTGATGAGCAGCTCGAGATCCGCGGGATTGAGTCCTTCAGCCTGCTCAAACGCCTCGAGTGCCTGCTCGTAACGCCCCAGATTGTTTAAAACCATACCCTTACGCTCCCACGCCTCAGCACTGTAGGGGGTGCGTTCGGTCAGAATTTCGAGAAATTTCAGCGCATCGTCGAAATTCTGTTTTTCCAGGTGGTATCCGGCGATTTCTTCTATCGTATCGACGCTGAGCGAGCCCTGTCTTGCAGCATCGAGCAGGTCCGAGGTATCCATATCGGAAAAACGCCCGTGTTTGCCGCCCTCGGGATCATCCCAGTCGTCTTGAAAATCATCGTAATCGTAAATACTCATTTCTATCCAGTCGTCAACAAAAATTCACGTCAAATCTGAAAAAAACTTATCCCAATACTGGGGAAAAAGCAAGAGCATTGCTTCTCACCTCCCGCGCACCTAGTTTTGTATACTATGGTGGAAGCTGACGAACAATATGCCGTCATTCTTGTCACGACGGGATCCGAAACGCAGGCTGAGCGTATCGCCCGCGTTCTCGTTGAGGAAAAGCTTGCCGCCTGCTGCAATATCGTCCCCGGCATCCGCTCCATTTATCGCTGGAAGGATGCCGTGGAGGAGGACGATGAACAGCTTCTCGTCATCAAGACGAAGCGTGCGCGTTTTGCAGAAATCGAACAGCGCGTGCGTACCATGCACGAGTATGACGTCCCGGAAATCATCATGCTCCCGGTGACGGAGGGATCCGCTCCCTATCTCGCATGGATTGATCAATCACTTAACGGGCATGCATGACGGGAACGCCCGCCCGGAGACCCTGAACACACGTATATGTCAAAAATTATTGCCGTAGCAAATCAGAAAGGCGGCGTCGGGAAAACCACGACCTCGGTCAATCTCGCCGCAAGCCTTGCCGTTGCCGAATTCAAGACCCTGCTCATCGACATCGATCCCCAGGCGAACGCCTCGAGCGGTGTCGGCATCGATGTCAACGAGGCTCCGGTCAGCATCTATGAAGTGCTGATCGACCGCACACCCGCCTCGAGCGGAGTGCAGTCCACCCTGCTGCCGTTTCTCGATATCATTCCCTCGCACATCAACCTCGTCGGTGCGGAAATCGAGCTGATCGACCAGCAGCAGCGCGAGCATGTGCTCAAGCACATGCTGGCGGAAGTGCGTGAGAAATACGAATACGTCGTCATCGACTGTCCCCCGTCGCTGGGACTGCTGACGTTGAACTCTCTCACTGCGGCGGATTCCGTACTCATTCCGGTGCAGTGTGAATACTATGCGCTTGAAGGACTCGGTAAGCTGCTCAACACCATCAACATCGTGCGTCAGCATCTGAATGCCGGGCTCGATATCGAGGGCGTGCTGTTGACCATGTTCGATACGCGCCTGCGCCTCTCAAAGCAGGTTGCCGAGGAAGTGCGCAACTATTTCGGGGAGAAGGTCTTCGATACCATCATCAGCCGGAACGTGCGCCTGAGCGAGGCACCGAGCTTCGGTAAACCGGTCATCCTGTATGATGCACTTTCCGTCGGAACGCAGAACTATATCGATCTGGCACAGGAAATCGCCCACGGGAAAGAAGCCCTGCGCGCACAGAAAGACGGCACGGCCGCAAATGACACAGGCGCCGAAAGCCATTCCAAGCAGATGCAGGATGGCGAGGATGATTCGACTCCACCCCAGCACGATAACGGATAGAGGACGCCTTGGGTAAATCGAAAAACGTACTTGGCAAGGGACTCGGCGCCCTGATCCCGTCCAACCGTCCCGCGGTTGAGGAACCCGTCAGTGTGGAACCCAGCGCGGAGACGAAAGATGACGGCGTCTCCACCGAGGTACTTGCGCATATCGAAGTCGCACTCATCGAGCCCAACCCCTATCAGCCCCGTATCGAATTCGAAGCCCAGGCAATTCGCGAACTCGCGCAGTCCATCAAGCAGAACGGCCTCGTCCAGCCCGTCACCGTGCGCCGCTGGGAAGGGAAATTCCAGCTCATCAGTGGTGAGCGCCGCGTGCGTGCCTGCCGGGAAGCCGGCATTGAGCATATCCCCGCCTATATCCGCCAGGTAGAGACCGCGGAAGAAATGATCGAACTGGCGCTGATCGAGAACATCCAGCGCAAAACGCTCAATCCCGTCGAGATCGCCACTTCCTACCAGCAGCTGGTCGAGGAATACGGCCATTCGGCGGAGGACATCGGGCAGCGTGTGGGTAAGGACCGCAGCACCATCCTGAATTTCATTCGCCTCCTGAAGCTCCCGAGGAAAGTGCTGTCCAGCCTGCAGAAAAATGAGATCAGCATGGGACACGCGCGCGCGCTGATCAATCTGCCGGATGAAACCGCGCAACTGCGCATGTGGCAGCGCATCGTCCGTGACAACCTCTCGGTACGCAAGGTCGAAGAACTGGTAAACAGCATATACCGCAAACCCACTCCGCCCACGCCACAGCCAAAGCGCAAGTCCGGCGCCAAAACCACCCCCCACCTCGAAGAACTCAGCCACAAACTGCGACCCATCTACGGCACCCGTGTCAATATCACCGTCGGCAAGGATGGCAAAGGCAGCATCGCTTTCGAATTCTACAACGAAGACGACCTCGAGCGCATCCTCGAGCTGCTCCTGAAGTAAGCTCGTTCCCGATTTCATCGGGGATTCGCGTTCTGTAATCACTTGATATTGAGAACGCCCCGGAGGGGCAAGGACTTCGCGACTGCGAAAAAAACACGAATCCCCTTCTCGCTGCAGCGGGAAGGGGATTCGTAATAACTGCGCGCAAGCGCGTCAGCGCGAGTGCGCTTACTTGACCAGCGTCATGCTGCTTGTCTTGACGACGTCGCCGGAGACCATGGTCAGGTAGTAGGTACCGGAGGTGAGTTCGGAAGCGTCGAAGCCGATGTTGTGCGTGCCGGCTTCGTAGGTTTCGTCCGTAACGGTACCGATGTTGCGGCCGAGGGCGTCGTGGAGGGTGAGCACCACGTGCGCGCGCTGCGGCACGTCAAAGGAAATCGTGGTTGTCGGATTGAAGGGGTTCGGATAGTTCTGGTGCAGTGCAAAGCTGCCCGGTGCCGGACTCTCTTCAACATCCAGGGTGATACCCTGCATGAGGGGCTCCTGGTACGCCTGATAGACCTGTCCTGGTCCCGTGCTGTTGATCTTGTGCACGAAGATGGAGATCCAGGCCTTGTCGGATTTCACATGCGGGGAAGTAAAGGAGAATTCCTGGGTGTATTCGGACTGCGTGGCGAATTCGCTGGTGGTACCCATGCGATAGCCGTAGATGTCCGGATAGATGCCCATCACGACATCGGTGTGGATGTACGGACTGATGGTGATCACACCATTGGAGGTCCACTTCTTCTGCGCATAATCGAAGTCGTCTTCGGTCACCACGGCGCTGATACGGATGTCTCCGGTCATGCCCTGATGGAAGAACGTCTTCGCCGTGAAGGAATAGGTCTTCGTCGTCTCGTCATAATCCTTGTCGCTAAGCGTCAGGTTGACGGGCGAGCGCATATTGTTAAGCAGGAAGGCAACGCTGTTGCCCCAGTCGCCGCGGCTGATGGGGATGCCGCTTTCACCTTCCCACTGGACGCGATTGATCGACGCAGTGGGGAAACCGGAAACACCGATGAAGGAGTTCATGTCATCCCATTCCGTGATTTCCATGGGATCGCTGTCGTGCCATGCCATGCGCACCATGCGGTCACCGTAGCGCTGTGCAACGGCGTTCAGGGAATCGGCACCAAAGGGACAGTACTGGCACCAGGTACCGGTGTACTGCTCGACGAGCACGGTCAGATCTTCGTCAACATCCGCTTCCTGCACGTTGATCGTCACGGTGTAGGTCACGGTTTCACTCTGCGGGTCGTTGGTGGTCAGCGTCACAACACCGGTGTACTCGCCTTCGGCGAGACTGGTCGGATCGATTTCGAGGCTGATCTTCGTCTGCATGCCGGGCTCCACGAGTCCGGAAGTTGCGGCGTCAAGCGTGAGCCAGGATGCGGAAGCTTCAACTTCGCCTTCCCACTGCAGGGGCGCGCCGCCCACATTGCCGAGGGGGAAGGTGAGGCCGTAGGTGTTCGCTTTCTTGACCCAGAGTGATTTTTCCGTCTCATTCATGATGAGGATCGGGGTCGATTCGGCGTTGGCATCGAATACCTCAACAGCGTCGGTGTATTCGGTTGCTGACTGGCCGCCGACAACATAGAACTTGCCGCTGCCGTCATACAGCATGCGGGAGGCATAGAGCGTACCCGTGATCTTCATCGCTTCGTTGGCCCAGGTTTCGGTCGAGGGGTCGAAGGAATAGGTCTGATTCGGGACGACGCCCTGGGTCTGGCTGATCTGGGTGAATCCACCGGTCAGATACATTTTCGTACCGTCGGTGCCCATGGACTGACGCATGATGCCGCCGGCAGCAAAGTCGGTGAGCTTCGTCCAGGAAACATCGGTGTCGGTAATTTCGCCCTTGTACACATTTGCGTAGTAAATACCCTGGCTGTTCTCGACGCGATAGCCACCGACGAAGTAGATCACATCGTTGATGCACACGGCCTGGAAGGAGCGCAGAGACTGCGGAAGCATGCTGTTGGAAAGCTCCCAGCTGTCGGTCGCGGGGTCGTAAATCTGAATCACGCCGGTCTGCAGCGCGAAACTTGTCGTGCCACCACCGAGTACCCAGATCTTTCCGTCACGGACGAAAGAACCACCTGCGTAAACAGGCAGGGGCATGGAGGATTTTTCGGTAAACTGATCAGTTGCGGGGTCATACTCGAGCACGGCGCCATGCGTGGTGAAAGGCTGTGCGGTGCTGTAGCCACCGATCACATAGATTTTGTCACCAACGGTGTGCGACATCGCGAGGAGGCGCGGTTCCGGAAGGGAAGCGATCTGCTCCCAGCTCCCGGCGGTCAGATCCATCTTGTAACACAGGGTTACGGGACCGTCCGTAGCGTTCAGGCCCGAGAAATTATATAAAGCACCGTCGTAAAATGCAGCGGTGTTGTATCCAAGTCCTTTGGGCATCGGAGTGAGCGGAGCCCACTGCCCGGCGATATCCGCCGGTGCCGCTTTCAGCATGGAGGCGCTGGCCTTGGTGATGAACGGACCACTGCTGTCTTCGTTCCCGCCCTTGGCAAACGCCATGGTACAGAGAGCGACCATGAGCACAAATGACAGAGTCACAGTTTTCTTCATACGAGATCTCCTGATGATGAGCTGTGGAATGTAGGAAGCAAGAATTTCCTGTTGGAGGGGTTTTCAGGTCGAGGTGAAAAACTTTTCAACACCAAAACATAGTATTTATGAGCTTTACTTTCAAGACCCTTATAGGATCCCGAAATATCAAATCCAGCTCGTTTCGGCGACTCCCCTACTCTTCTATATATGGAAGCAAATCTTCGCGCTTCGGGAGATGAACGATCCAGTCATGGGCGACCAGGGCTCGCACCGCGGATTTCCCCCTTTTCACCGGAATATCAAAGCGATGGCAGAAATGCCAGATATCGGTTGGCGTACGTACAATTTCAAACATGAGCGCTTCTTCCACGGCGAGATCCTTTCCCTGTCCCGCCTTCTGAAGAATGTCTTCCAGCGCAGCACTCCCTTCTTTCTTGATGTGCTTCGCAGTAAAGAAGTAATTGTCGTGTTCTTCGAGCTCGCAGATCAGAAAGCCCGGTCCCCCGTTCCGAAAATCCTGCAGGAAAGAGAGTGATACGAGCAGCTGCTCGTCACCCTCCCAGAGATCATCGTACACCCCCGGATCCGCTTCCTTCAGCCATTGCATGAAGTTTCGTTCCTGCGGCGGCAGTGTCATGAGCACCGTGGCACCAAACTCGGTCTGCAGCGCCTGCATATCCTTTGTGGACATCGCGTTGATTTCTTCGTCACTGAGCGTCAGTACGCCACCCTGCTGCTCACGCAGTTCCTCCTGAATTTCTGTTGCCGATCTCATCGCGCTCCTCGTCGTTCGTTGCAGTCTCCGCGGGATTGTATTCCCGCGGTATTCGTACGGTGAAACAGGTTCCTGTTTCCTCCATACTCGTAAACATAATACTTCCGCCGAGAAATCGCTCAATCAGGAGGCGCGCACTGTATGTGCCGATGCCACGGCCCGGACCCTTGGTGGAAAACGAACGCTCGAACATGTGAAGCCGCACGGTCTCCGACATCACTGTCTCGTTGTGCACCAGGAAACACAATGTGTCCTCATCCTCACGTTCACAGGTTATGGTGACCGTCTGTCCCCGCTGCGAGGCCTCAAAGGCATTCTTGACCAGGTTCCCCACCGCACGCGCGAGCAGGGTCGGGTCTGTCGTGAATTCCACTCCCGCTGCCTTGTTGATGGTTTTGAAATGCCTGTCCTGTGCCAGGTGATGAAAGCGGTACAGCGCGTGGACGTGTGAAACCATATCATCCGTCGTCGTGCGGCGTGGCACAACACGCAATTCCTCCCCTTCAGCGGCCAGGAGGTCGCGCTGCGTTTCGATTTCATTGATCAGCTGTCCCGATACCCCCTGCAGATCTTCGAGAAGCTCATCCCTTTCCTCGCTCGGCACAATGCGGAGCAGATCGGTCAGATTCTGCAGCCCGCTTGCTGTATTGAGCAGATCATGAAAGAAAATGCGCTCCAGCACCCGTCGACGCTTTTCATCACTGATATCCACAAGGGAGAGTATCGTCAGTTCCTCGCCGTTGACATCGATAGGTACCCCGAGCACGCGAAAGTCCAGCGCGCCGCCTCCGAGGTGGTCCTCGACGGAGATCCGGCATTCCTGCACGCTTCTGGTCCCTTTTCCTGCCTCGAGCATGGCCAGTACCGCACCGCACATACGACAGTGTTTTCCCGTACCACAGCCTGAAGGAGTATCCTTTTCATAGGAACATCCTATGGCCTGTCCCACACGCAAACCGAGCAGCAAATCGTAGTCACCGCTGGGCATGGCGGCGGCGAACGCGTTGTTGTGCAGGACGATCTGCCTCGTGTCATTGAGGATGACCGCGGGCGTCGGAAAAGCTTCAAGCAGATGAGAAAGGTGAGGAAGCGCCATCAGGCGTTCGCGCTGCATTTCAAGCTCTGATTCCGACTTCGTCTGTGGAGATGCAAAATGCGTTTCGGTTGAGGACATCGGATTCCCGGGCAATTATGGATACTGGCAACATAATCCCACCTGTCCGATAAATCAACAATAAAAAAAGGACCACGGAAAATCCGCAGTCCTTCAAATTCCAGGCGTAGATGCGATCAGTGCAGGAGGAGCAACGGAGTGCTAACCTGCTGGGTTGCAGAGGAGAGCACCGCGACATAACTGCCGGCTGGCAACAATCTTCCCGCGCCGTCCCTGCCATCCCATGCAGTCATGTAGCTGCCAGGGGGACACTGCTGCTCAAGCAGTGTGCACACCTGTCGTCCCTGCATGTCATACACGGCGAGGCGCAGTGAGCCCGCAATCATGTCGCGAACCCGGAATGCAACGACCGCTCCTTCCGCTGCGCGGAATGGTGTTGGATACGCTGCATCTATGGAAAAGACCTCCGGCTGTGTGGCGGGATGAGATTCGACGGAGGTGAGTCCGGTCATGAGTGACGGACCCGGCAGATGGCGCGCACCGCTCGCATCGGCGAGCCAGTTGTTCGTCCACTCCGGTCGGGCAAAGCCATCTTTCTCCAGCATGTCCTTCCAGCGCTCGTCCGTCAGCCTGTCGAAATTCGTGGTCACATGTTCATGGAAACTCAGCATGGGCGCCATGTAGGCAATCTGTCCGCCGGCAGGATCCGGTGCGATGATGACGCCGAGATTAATGCGTCCGGTTCCCACATGATACACCCAGCCGACCGGGGCTCCGGCGGCATCGGTGGGTGCCGTGTGCACATCCGCGACGACATAGTCCTCGACCACAGCTTCGACAGGATAAAACAGCCGTGCGTACCAGCCGTCGAAGTCGAGTCCGCAGATATACTGGTCATAGAGCATGCGTCGGATGAACATTTCCTCCCTGGCGCTGAGAGGCTCGTTCCGCAGTTCCCGTTCGGCAATGGTGCCGAGGGTATCCATACTTTTCGCCATCTGCGTGAAGAACGCGGCGATATGCGGCATGCGATCTTCGTATATCCCGCCGGCCCGATGCGCGAAGCCACTCAGACGCTCGTAGAATTCGGGGAACGGTTCGACATAGCCCTCGGGGTAGGAACAGGAGATGCCACCGGTGTACGACTGCTTGGCATACAGAAGGTTGTCATGCCGCAGCTGCGCCCATGAAGCGAGCTGGGTATTCATTTTCTGCTGCCACCAGGCAGCAGTCTGCATGAACTCCGGCAATCCTTCCGTTTCGTCCGGGATATTCAGGGCGCGGATCCCTTGCAGCCAGCTGTTGTAAAGCGAAGCCGACCAGAAGTCCTCATCATACGAATCGATGAGATATCGCAGCGCGGCCAGATTCGCCGCGTAAGGATAGCGGGAGAAATCGTCCTGCAGGAACTGCGCCGCGGCATCGTTTCCAAGCGCGAACAGCGCATCCATGGAAGAAGGCAGCATGCGCCGCACTTTTTCGCCTTTATGGATAATCTTGTCATAGACCACGTTACTGAAGACGTAGGAATCGATGATGAAGCGCTGTCCCAGCATCAGGAAGGCCGAGGGTGGTTTCAGCTGTTCAGGATTCGTGGGATCGGAATACAGTATCTGGGAATTGATGCGCTGTTCGGCGAAGCTCGTGTTTTTGAGCGCCTCCTGGAAACGCGTCACTTCCTTCATGTCCAGGAGCTGCGTGGGCGCGGTGATGCCGAGATCCGCCGCAAGCATATCCAGGTGCGAGGCGCGCACGTTGTCACTTTCGCCGACAAGCAGTTCAAGCAACGCATCGATCTCCTGCAGCACATCGCGCTTTCCTTCAATATTCAACGCCTCGGAGATGAGATAGGCATCGATAATCTGCCGCTGAATGTCCTCGTCCGTCTGCTGCGGCATATCATGCTGCACCGGTTTTGTGAGCATCAGCTCGGTGCGTCCGATCCAGATCATCGCCCGGAAATACCGGCCGAGTTCTTCAGAATCCGTGTAGTGTCCGCGTACCGTGAACTGGCTGAAATCATAGAGCCGGGGCGTGGAACTGAACAGCGCAATACCCGTGGGCTGTTCAGCATCGATTTTCATGAGAATATCATTGACGACCGGCACGGAGGACGTAAAATAACAGCGGGTTTCTTCGGTGAGCAGCTTCCAGGCGACGGCGGTATAAACATCCACATCGCGAAGCATATCCCGCATGCCCGTCGTGCTGCCGTAGCGCGCGTCGAGCTCCTCCATGGAAGCGTACATCCCTGTAAGAAGCTCTTTCAAGGCGGGAATGATCCAGGAGCGCTCTGTTTCCTTGAGGATGTTGTCATACGACATGTGCACCGCATGGAGAATGGCGTCTGTTGTCACCGCCACGGGAAGATCATTGTGCCAGATCTCGCTGTAGGCATCCTGGAAGGTTTCCGCCGTGAGACGTTCAGTGACCATAAACCCGTTTTCGGCGAGCAGATCCGTTTCGTCCTGTGTCAACGCGTATTTGATGGTGATGCTGTCGAGCCATGCTGCCTGCAGCGCAGGAGCACTGACATTCTTTTTCAGCAGAGGGGCGGGATATTCACTGAGCAGCGCACTGCCCTCCATATCCTGATGCTGCGCAAGAAACGTCCGGTACGAATCGATATCAAACTGTGACTGCGCTCCGGCCTGCATACCACAAACCATGCAGAACAGGAAGAAAGCCACAGCAACCTGTCGCATTTTTCGCATGGGAAACTCCATTGGTGAAGAACAGTGAAATCTATGCAATTGTCTGACTATATGCTAGACACGCGAGTATGCAGAAGGTTACGGGGTTGCTCTGCTTCCACCTTCGCTTTCGCTCCGCTCAAGCTTCGGCGGACAGGGGCGCGGAGCGGAGCCGAAACAGCTGCTCCGGGCACCGGGGCAAAGACCTCGTTCCGCAGCGCGGAACGAAATGCCGCGCGAAGCGACGCGGAGCGTCTGCTTCGCGCTCTTGCGGTATCGCGGAGATTTCAGTAGTTTTTTCCGATCTGGGACCTGATCCCGCCCCCACCGCCAAGCAATTCAGTTCAGGAGAGTGTATGGAACAACCGACCACACGACAATTGCCAAAGAATGCATACACACCGCTGGAGGCGGGTGAGAAGTATGTGCCCGTGGTGCCGACAACGGTTACGCCGCGGGAAATTACGCCGTACTCAGTAGGCTGGGGACTCTTTTTCTCGGTGCTGTTTTCTGCTGCCGCGGCGTACCTGGGACTGAAAATCGGCCAGGTGTTTGAAGCCGCCATTCCGATTGCGATTATCGCTGTCGGTATTTCCACTGCAACAAAGCGCAAAAACGCGCTGTCGGAAAATGTGATCATCCAATCCATCGGTGCTGCAAGTGGTGTCGTGGTTGCGGGTGCCATTTTCACCATTCCCGCACTGTACATTCTCGAACTCCCCGCGAATTTCTGGCATGTCTTCCTTGCCTCCATGTTCGGCGGCTTCCTGGGGATTGTGTACCTGATTCCTTTCCGCCGGTATTTCGTCAAGGATATGCACGGACAGCTTCCCTTCCCCGAAGCGACCGCAACGACAGAAGTGCTGGTCGCGGGCGAGAGCGGCGGCAATCAGGCGAAGACACTGCTGCTCGCATCCGCGGTCGGTGGATTCTATGACTTCATGGTTACGACCTTCGGCTTCTGGAAAGAAACATTCTCCACCAGGGTTCTGCCCGGACTCGATTATGTCGCGGAACATATGCGCATTGAATTCCGCATGAACATCCTCGCGGCGGTGACGGGACTCGGATATATCATCGGCCTCAAGTACGCCGCCATTATCGCAGCGGGCTCTTTCCTGTCATGGTTCGTCCTCGTGCCTCTTATCGCGTATGTCGGACAAGCCCTCACCGTCCCGATCGGCACGGGTGTCACCCAGCTGATCAGTGATATGGACGCCTACACGATTTACTTCCATTACGTCCGTCATCTCGGCATCGGCGGAATCGCCATGGCCGGAATCATCGGCATCGTCAAGAGCAGCAAAATTATCGGCGGTGCTTTCAAACTTGCCGCCTCCGAGATCTTCGGAAAGAAACATGGATCCGACGCGGAATCCGCTGAGCGCACCGACACCGACATTCCCATGGGGACCATAGTTTCCCTCATCGTCGTCGTGCTTCTCAGCGTTTTCGTCTTTTTCTGGCAGGGCGTGACCGGAAACTTCGGTCAGGCGCTGACCGGGTTGCTCATCGTTGCCATTATCGCTTTCCTCTTCACCACCGTGGCCGCACGCGCCATCGCCATCGTCGGATCGAACCCCGTTTCCGGCATGACACTGATGACGCTCATCGTCTCGTCGTTCATCCTGGTGCAGGTCGGACTCACGGGTCCCACCGGAATGGTCTCCGCTCTCATCATTGGCGGCGTGGTCTGTACGGCGCTCTCCATGGCGGGCGGCTTCATCACGGATTTGAAAATTGGCTACTGGCTGGGTAATACGCCCAAACATCAGGAGCGATGGAAATTCCTCGGCACACTGCTCGCAGCGGCCTCGGTGGGTGGTGTGATCATCCTTCTCAATGCGACGTACGGATTTACTGGCGAAAACGCACTGCCCGCACCGCAGGCGAATGCCATGGCGGCCGTCATCAAACCGCTCATGTCCAATCAGCCCGCACCCTGGGTTCTCTATATTGCCGGCGCCCTCTTTGCGCTGACACTGGAATCCATTCACATCCCGCCGCTTGCTTTCGCACTTGGCATGTACCTGCCGCTCGAGCTGAATACCCCGGTTCTTGCCGGCGGTATCATCGCGCATTTTGTCTCCACGCGCTCGAAGGACGAAAAGCTGAACAATGCGCGCCGCGAACGTGGCACGCTGATCGCGTCAGGACTCATTGCCGGCGGCGCCATCATGGGCGTGGTCAGTGCAGGCCTCAAATTCTTCGGTATCAACTACCACGAATTCGGCTGGGTCTGGGCGGAGAGCGATGGTGCGGAATTCCTCGCCATCGGCGCCTTTGCAGCCATCGCGGCCTACCTGTACTGGGACAGCATGCGCGCCAAGGTCAAGGAGGATTAATTGCAGATATCAGATGGCAGATGACAGATGGCAGATTATACGAAACGCCCCTCCGAGGAGGGGCGTTTCGCTTCCATGAGGTAATCAGGATGGTGCTATTTGTTCAACGCCATCTTGATATTCTTGGTGTAGCTCATGCCCGACTCGACGCCGGTCATGGTCACGGTCGCGATATAGGTGCCGCTTGCGAGCTGTGCACCGTCGAACTGCACTTCATGCAGACCCTGTTCGATCTTGCCGTCGACCAGCTCCGCCACCTGGCGTCCCAGCGCATCAGTGACCACAAGGCGCACATGCGATTGCTCGGGAACGGCGAAACGAATCATTGTCGTCGGATTGAAGGGGTTCGGGTAATTCTGGTCCATTGAGAAGCCGGCAGCAACCGGGGCTCCGGATTTCGGCGTCCCTGGATAGGTCGGCGTCGTCTGCGCCCAGTTCAGCTTCATGGCGATGTAATCCATGTTGTTGACAACGCCATTACCGTCAGTATCCATGTAGCATCCTTCGGGTGTGAACCATGGCGCTGCGGCCTGTGGCTCCCACTCGAGGTAGGTGAAGGGATTGGTTTCCGCATCAGCCTGATAGCGGGCAGGACCGTTCAGCCAGCTCGTGCGAAGGTTGGCATTGTAGATATAAAGGTTCAATGCTCGACGGTCAGCATAGTTTACGATGCCGTCATTGTTCACATCTCCCGGCCACACCACGCAGGGCTGCTGTCCCTCACCTACGACCAGCAACGCACTTGGATACGGCATGTAATCCCGATACGCGTCGCAGCTGTTCTTCGTCCAGAAGTTCACCTCGATCTTGTAAGTGCCCGGCTGGAGTGATGAAGGGAGCGTGATGTACTGTACACCGTCCAGCGTCATCCCGTACTGTTTCTGTGCGTTTACCGTCGTGGTATACGCGAGCTGATCTCCTGGCACGGTATAGAAGCTCACCGTCATGGTAATCGTTGCGTCGAATTCCGGGAAGGCGACGGAGTAGTGAAGTCCGATGCTGCCCGGTGCCTGCGCGAATGCTGCTGGGAAACCTGATGCGTCGACGAAATCATAATTCACCGTACCAGGGGTGATATAGCATGCTTCATCAGCACCGATGTAGGGCTGCACGCGTGCTTCATGATCGATGTCTTCTGTCACCGCAGACAGCAGAGTGCCAAAGAGGTCGGAGTCGTCGTCTGACGGCGCCGCGAGGTGCAGGTCACCGGAAATCAGATCCGTGAAAGTGATGGTTTTTGATATCGAGTTTGCATCCATTCCTGAGGCAGCCTGCAGCGACGCGAAGTCGGGCTGATCACCCGACCAGTACGCGAACGTACTGCCATTCGTGTACAGCACATTGTAATCAGACTCCGTAATCGCACCCGGATCATTGACGTACCATGTGCGTCCCGCACCGGTGTTGTACATGATGTTATTCAGATAAGTGCTGTTCGACCCGTTGTAGGTGTAAACGGCATACGCGGTCGCGTAGCTGCTGTTGACATGAATGGTATTGTGCGCGAAAAACATATCGTAGTCGTTGTAAGGACGAACACCGTACGTGGTCGATGTGGTATTCAAGACGCTGACCATGTTGTTCACGAAACGCGAACTGCCAGTCTGGTAGTATCCGTCATAGTAGATGTACAGTCCATAGCCGTACGTACCACCCTCCGAGATGAAGGTATTCCGCTCGATGGAGGTGTTGTATCCGTAGTAGAACTGCGCGAGGTATTTACTCGAGTACGAGGAGTTGATATGCACGTAGTTATCAACGAACGTGACTTCCCCGCAATAATATCCGCGATACGCTGTGTAATACTGATCCGTGAATTCACAGCCACGGACTACCAGTCCGTCCTCCGTTGACGTCGTGCCACTGCCGTACAGGTACATTCCATACGACCCACCACGAATGGCGCAGTCATCGAATGTGTGGCGATGGTTGAGGGAACCGGAGGGAGAGTACACGACAGCGACGTTGGTGGATGTCGTTCCAACGACAGGTGCAAGAAGATCGCAGCCCTCGAATGTGTTGTCGGTTGACGTCCCCTGGATGACGAGGGCCTGCGCATAACTCCCGCCCTGCGCACGGACGGTCATGTTCCTGAACGTCACGAAGCTCGCCCCATTCAGATCGATGATACCGTTGTCGGCGGTCCCGGTGCTGGTATATGTCAATTCTACATCAGCGCGGTTTCCGGACTCGGACTCGAAAATCACTGTATTGACAGCGGAGCTTCCCGCAATATCCCCCATCGTAAATCGTTCGTTATAGGTGCCGGTCCGAACCCTGAAGACGACGGGTCCGCACAGGCCGTAATTGTTCAGTGCATCGACAGCGGATGAGAAATCCGGGTAGTCCGGCGAAGCGCCCCCGATAGTGAAGGTGCCAGAGAGCGCGGCCTCCCGTGTTACCGTGCAGGTATCGTTATTGTTCACCGTATCGGCAACCCCGTTTGGCATACTCGTCCATGCCTGAATGGTATACGGCACACCGGACTGGAAGGGATGACTGCCGAGGGTGACCGAGGTCTTACGGGTTGCTGAGTTCAGTGTATCGAGCAGACCCGTCCAGTTGTACGGCGTCTGCGGAACGCCATTGAGCGTCCAGTTAATCGTGGCCGAGGTTATCTGGTTGATTCCCAGATTCTGCAGCGTTACATCCACATTGTGCGTCCCGGCACAGAAATTGAGCGGCGAATCGATGCTGGTGATTCCTGCGTCATTCGGCGCGGTCGCGCCCTCATCGTAGTACACGATGCCCGCGTACTGACGTGGACAGAAGCTGAAATTGAAAGCGGTCGTGCCCAGTGCGGGATCGCCGGTGCCGGTGCCCGCGCAGTGATTTCCACAGTCGATCGTCATGTAAGAATCCGAGTAGCTCGACTGTGTTATACTCGACTGGTACTTCACCGAAATCGTATGATGAGAAATGATGAATCCCCATTTCTCATTCGCCTGGATAAGAAAATCGAGATTGATGGGGATTTCGGTGGGAGTGGAGGTCTGTGTCACCGTAACCGTATTGCGGCCGAGATGAATCCATCCCGAATTCACCTGCGCGAATCCGTTTGGACGCGCCCAGATATCCACAGTGGTCGTTCCCGTACCCGCAAAGAGATTCCAGAACCGATACAGACGCACCGCCTGATGTGCAGTAATGTCGAATGAAATAAACGAATCGGAGGAAGTAGATGTACTACCCGTGGGCGATGTTGCGAGCGAATATGCGCCCTGAGCCAATCCCGTGGCCGTGCCGGAGCACAGCAAAATCAGCCCCATCGCCAATGATAAAATGGTGGTACGCGTCCCATGAGACGCCCCCGTACAGACTTGCATGTCATACCTCATAGATATTGGATGGAACAACAGTATATCAACGAGCGCCGAAGCCTCGCTTCTATCCAACCTTGACAGATAATCCTGCGGTATGTGATACTCACTATCAGCCCGCCCTCTTCCGGCCCCCGTCAGACAGTTGCTTTGTGGCTCATGAGAGCAAATGTCACGGTGCCGAACATAAGACACAGTAAGGGATAAAAAGTTACGATGGTGATGAAATAAATTTTCGGCGACGGAACGAGGGGGGATACAGATCGCAGATTACAGATTGCAGATTATACGAAACGCCCCTCCGAGGAGGGGCGTTTCGCTTCCATGAGGTAATCAGGATGGTGCTATTTGTTCAACGCCATCTTGATATTCTTGGTGTAGCTCATGCCCGACTCGACGCCGGTCATGGTCACGGTCGCGATATAGGTGCCGCTTGCGAGCTGTGCACCGTCGAACTGCACTTCATGCAGACCCTGTTCGATCTTGCCGTCGACCAGCTCCGCCACCTGGCGTCCCAGCGCATCAGTGACCACAAGGCGCACATGCGATTGCTCGGGAACGGCGAAGCGAATCATCGTCGTCGGATTGAATGGATTCGGGTAGTTCTGATCCATTGAGAAGCCGGCAGCTACAGCGGTGACCGCTTTCGGCGTGCCCGTATAGTATGGGGTGGTCTGCACCCAGTTCAGCTTCATGGCGATGTAGTCGAGGTTGTTGACCACACCATTGCCATCGGTATCCATGTAACATCCTTCGGGAGTGTACCACGGGGCCGCGGCCTGCGGTTTCCACTCGAGGTACGTGAAGGGATTGGTTTCGGAATCCGCCTGGTAGCGGGCGGGACCACTGAGCCATGTAGTACGCAGGTTCGCATTGTAAATGTACATGTTCAGTCCTCGACGGTCGGTGTAATTGACGATGCCGTCATTGTTCACATCACCCGGCCAGACGACGCAGGGCTGCTGTCCCTCACCTACGACCAGCAACGCGCTTGGATACGGCATGTAATTGCGGTACGCGTCACAGCTGTTCTTCGTCCAGAAGTTCACCTCGATCTTGTAGGTGCCGGGCTGCAGGGAGGAAGGCAGTGTGATGTACTGCACGCCATCCAGTGTGACGCCGTACTGTTTCTGCGCGTTCAAGGTCGCGGTATAGACGAGCTGATCTCCAGGCACGGTGTAGAAGCGGACCGACATGGTGATCGTGGCGTCAAACTCAGGGAAGGCAACGGAATAATGCAATCCGATGCTTCCGGGCGCTTCCGCGTAGGCCGCTGGATAGCCATTGGCGTCAACGAAATCGTAGTTCACCGATCCGGGCGTGATATAGCAGGCTTCATCTGCACCCTTGTACGGCTGCACGCGGGCTTCATGATCAATATCATCGGTCACCGAGGGAAGAAGCAGGCCGAACATGTCGGTATCATCGTCTGAAGGACTCGCCAGATGCAGGTCGCCGTTATACACATCCTTGAAGGTTACGGATTTGGTGATGGAATGAGCATCCATGCCGGTGTAGGCCTGCAAGGCTGCAAGGTCTGCACGTGCCCCACCCCAGTAGGCCAGACTGCTGCCATTCGAGTACCACAGGTTGTAATCGGAGGCGGATACATATCCCGTTCCCACTTCATACCAGCAATAGCCGGCACCAGCGTGGTAGAGGATGTTGTTGTAGATCTCACTTCCGTCTGCATACGGTGCATAGACCAGGTAGCTGCTGGCGTACGGCGTGTTCGTATAGAACGTGTTGTGGGCGAACAGGGTATTGCTCATCCTATAGGCATACATACCGTAGTAGACCTGGGGACAGTCGAGCAGCGTCACCATGTTGTTGACAAAGCGGGAGCTGCCACTCTGGTAGTAATTCTCGTAGTAGAAATACACACCGTAGCAATATGTACCGCCGTACGAGATGATGGTGTTGCGCTCGATCTGCGAGTTGTACCCGTAATAGAACGCGACCGGGTAGTGGTATGTGTAGGTATTGTTCGCTTCCTGGATGACAGTATTGTCGAGGAATTTGGTCTGTCCCAGGTAATACGCGTAGACGGGACGATAATACTGTCCGGTGAAGCGGCAGTTTTGAATAAGAGTGTTGTCCTCGGTTGCAGTCGAACCGCTTCCATAGATGTACATACCGTAGCTGCCGTTGACAATGTTGCAGTTGATGAAGCTGTTGTTGTTGTCAATCGAGCCGCTGGGAGAATAGATGACCGTGTTATTCGTGGAGGTCGTCAGAACCGGCATACTGATAAAATCGATATTCTCGAATGTACAGTTGTCCGATCCGCCCAGATAATAGAACACGATGGCGTAGGAAGGATTGGTGGCGGTAAAGGTCATGTTTCGGAAGATCAGCCAGTCCGTACTGTTGATATACAAGGTGGGATTGCCGGTCTGCGAGTAGAAGTTCACCGTTACATCTGCACGGTTTCCGGTTTCGGACTGGAAGGTCACCGTGTTGACCGAAGATGTCCCGGTTACCGTCCCTCGTCCCCCACCAATCGCAACCTGTTCATTGTAGGTCCCTGGTCGCACGTTGAATACGACGGGACCGCACAGACCGTTGTCATGCAGCACCGTAAGTGCCGCATCGAAATCCGCGAAGTCCGGATTACTGCCTCCGATGGTAAATGTACCCGAGAGCGCCGATTGCCGTGTGACTATTGTTGTATCGTTGTTGTTGACCGTATCTGCAACCCCGTTGGGCATGCTCGTCCATGCTTCTATAGTATAGGGTATGCCCGGCAGAAAGTTCATGGACGCCAGTGTGACGGACGTTTTACGTGATGCAGCATTGAGCGTATCGAGCAAACCCGTCCAGCTGTACGGAGACTGCGGCACGCCGTTGAGCTTCCAGTTGATGGTCGCGGAGGTGATCTGGTTGATACCGAAGTTCTGCATGCTCACGCTCACGTCATGGACACCAGCGCAGAAGTTCAGTGGTGAATCGATGGAGGAAATCCCTGCGTCGTTCGGAGCGGTTGCGCCTTCATCATAATACACGATACCGCTGATCTGACGAGGACAAAGGCTGAATGAAAAACTGGTGGTTCCTGTGGTCGGATCGCCTGTGCCTGTACCCGCGCAATGGCTGCCACAGTCAATGGTCATGTACGAATCCGTGAAGCTCGACTGTGTGATGCTCGAGTTGTACTTGACCGAAATCGTGTGATTTGAAATAATAAAGCCCCACTTCTCATTCGGCTGAATGAGGAAATCGAGATTGATGGGAATCTCGGTGGGAGTGGATGTTTGTGTCACTGTCACCGTTGTACGGCCGAGGTGAATCCAACCCGTGTTCTGGTTGACGTAGCCATTGGGATGTGCCCAGATATCGACCAGCGTCGATCCCGTTCCAGAAAAAAGATTCCAGAAGCGGTACAGACGGACTGCCTGATGCGCTGTGATATCAAAGGAAATGAAGGAGTTCGACGATGTCGATGTGTTCCCTGTGGGAACTGTTGCTAATGAATACGCTCCCTGTGCATGGATCGCGCTCGGCGTCCCAAGTGCGAGAAGCACGATGGCAACCAGGGCAGCGACAAAGCTCCGCCTGGCTGCGGATCGGGTAACATGTCTCATGGATGTACCTCATGAACCTGTGAATTGAATGGATGTGACCGCAACAACTGGCTGCAGCACCAGGACACTGTCCAAACTGCAGGAATGCCTCGGACATTTTTTTACACTATTGCTGGCAAATATCCACAGTTCAATCCCCCCTGTCAATGGCCTAATTTTCACAGATGTGCCGAATACGCACAGCCCCATACATCGCCGAAATTGGCGGCAGAATCATGGGATTATGCATAGTCTGCATAATGCGGATAGATTTCAGATTTCAGATTTCAGATCGCAGATGGCAGATCACAGATTACAGATTACAGATTACAAACCTTCCAGGAGCGGGGATTGCTTCCCATGAAGTGTACCCGGACTTCTGCCATATATGGGGAAGCAATCCCTGGTCGGCAGGGTGAGCTGGGATTGGCTGAGTATGGAAAAATGAAATAATTGAAAAATGGAAACATGCGCGTCTAAGCCATGCTTTCATTTTCCATCGTTTCATATTTCCATCTTTATATAGCGAAACGCCCCTCAATGAGGGGCGTTTCGCTTCCATGAGGCAACCAGGA